>JBPCSW010000334.1:0-4449 GCA_051006675.1 Fluviibacter sp. | reverse complement strand
GATCAACTACGAGACGGTGAAGTACTTCAACAACGAGTCGTTTGAGCTGAACCGTTACGATGAAGCGATGCGTCGATGGGAAGATGCCAGTGTGCGTAGCCAGATGACGCTGACGATGCTGAACATGGGGCAGCAGCTGATTATCGTGATCGGCCTGGTGGCCATGATGTGGCATGCAGCACAGGGCGTTGTGGCGGGCACGATGACGGTAGGTGACCTGGTACTGGTGAATGCCTTCCTGATCCAGCTGTATATGCCACTGAATTTCTTTGGTGTGGTTTACCGGGAAATCCGCCAGGCCCTGACTGATATCGAACGCATGTTCGGGTTGCTTAATACGCAACGTGAAATCATCGACGCGCCTGATGCCCGTGCCCTACCAGAAGCCCCAGTCAGCGTTTTCTTCGACAGCGTGGATTTTGCCTACGACCCGGCACGGCCGATTCTAAGCAACGTGTCGTTTGAGATCCCTGCGGGCAAAACCGTGGCAGCCGTTGGCCATTCGGGTGCGGGCAAATCGACATTGGCACGCCTGATTTACCGGTTTTACGATGTTACCGGTGGCCGCATTCTGATGAACGGCATCGATATCCGCAAGATTGAGCAAAGTAGTCTACGTGGTGGCATAGCCATTGTGCCGCAAGATACGGTGCTGTTTAACGACACACTCTATTACAACATTCTGTATGGCAATCCGACAGCCACGCGAGAGCAAGTGATTGCTGCAGCGAAGGCTGCACATTTGCACGAGTTTGTAGAAACGCTGCCGGATGGTTATGACGCCAAGGTAGGTGAGCGCGGTCTGAAGCTTTCCGGTGGTGAAAAGCAACGTGTCGCCATTGCACGAGCGCTGCTGAAGAATCCGCCGATTCTGGTGTTTGACGAAGCTACTTCCGCACTGGACTCCAAAACCGAGAAGGCCATTCAAGCCAGCATGGAAGTCGCTGCGCGTGGTCGCACCACGCTGATCATTGCGCACCGCTTATCAACGGTAATGAATGCCGATGAGATTATCGTGCTCGATGCAGGACGTATTGTGGAACGTGGTCGTCATGCCGCACTGCTGGCCGCGAATGGTCTTTACGCACAGATGTGGGCGCTGCAACAGCAGGATCGTGACTCAGAGTAGGCTTTAAGTTACCAACCCCAAGTAGAATGTCGGTTCTGTTTTACCTGCAACGTTTTGCTTTAATTTGAAGGATTATTTTTATGGCGTTACTTACATCTCAACTCACCGATATTCAGGCCAAGGTTCTCGGTGCGGTTGCCAACCGCCCGGGCACGCTGATCTGGATGGGCCTGCTGTTGATTGTTCTGGGCACGATTGGCGTGATGGCCGAAACCCTGTTCTCCATTGCATCGATCAGCCTGATGGGTGGTTTTGCCTTGGCCGCCGGCATTATGCAGGCACTACATGCACTGCAAGCGCGTGGCTGGAAGTCCGTTTCGATCCAGTTCATCTTTGCACTGATTTACATTGCGATCGGTGTGATCGTTTGGGTGTCGCCTGAAGCTGCATTGGAGGGTGTAACGCTCTACGCAGCAACCTTGTTCTTTGCAATGGGCGCCTTGCGCTTGGTAACGGCCTTTCAGCACACGGCGTTTAGCGGCTGGTTTATGCCACTCGTTTCGGCCGCACTATCTATCCTGCTGGGTGGCCTTATTCTTTCTGGCTGGCCAGAGAACAGCACCTGGGTGCCAGGGATGCTGATTGGTATTGAGCTGCTGTTCCAGGGTTGGTCGCTACTCTTCCTTGGCATCGCTGCAAAGAAAGCCGTACGCTAGCCGTATCTTTCGCATCAAACAAAAAACCCAGCCTAGGCTGGGTTTTTTATTGGGTACTGACTTAACTTTTGGTTAAGCAGCGGCCTCTTCTGTTTCAACCGCTTCGACACCTTCCGGACGGTCAACCAGTTCTACATAGGCGATCGGTGCATTGTCGCCCGGGCGGAAGCCGGCTTTCAGAATACGGGTGTAACCACCTGGACGCGTTTGGAAACGTGGGCCAAGTTCATTAAACAGCTTAACAACCATTTCACGATCACCCAGACGGGCAAACGCCAGACGGCGGTTAGCCACTGTCGGGTTCTTAGCCAGGGTGATGATTGGCTCAACGACGCGACGCAGTTCCTTGGCTTTAGGCACGGTGGTGCGGATAGCTTCGTAACGCAGCAGGGCGTTGGTCAGGTTGCGCAACATAGCCAGACGATGGCTGCTGGTGCGGTTCAGTTTGCGAAGACCGTGACGGTGACGCATGGTGATTTCCTTTCGTTAATCCGGCGATCAGTTACGCTCGAGACCGGCCGGTGGCCAGTTGTCGAGGCGCATACCCAAGGTGAGGCCACGCATTGCGAGCACATCCTTGATTTCGTTGAGTGACTTGCGACCCAGATTCGGGGTCTTGAGCAACTCGTTTTCGGTACGCTGAATCAGGTCGCCGATGTAATAGATGTTTTCAGCCTTAAGGCAGTTAGCCGAGCGCACTGTGAGCTCAAGGTCATCCACCGGCTTGAGCAGTACAGGGTCGATCGGCGCCGACTTGCCACCGTCAACACCATTCGTGGTGCCTTCGAGGTCTGCAAACAACGACATCTGGTCAATCAGAATACGTGCAGCAACGCGCACGGCTTCCTCTGGATCGATAACGCCGTTGGTTTCAATATCCATAACCAGCTTGTCGAGGTCAGTACGTTGTTCAACACGGGCAGCATCTACCGAATATGCGACACGGCGCAATGGGCTGAAGCTGGCATCCAGCATCAGATGACCGATCACCTTATGTTCTTCCGCTTGCTTGCGCTGGTTGGCAGGCACGTAACCACGGCCTTTTTCAACTTTGATTTCCATGTCCAGCTTACCGCCGGCATGAAGATGTGCAAGCACGTGGTCCGGGTTGATGATTTCAACATCATGCGGTACTTCGATATCCGAAGCGCGCACAACGCCTTCACCCGACTTGCTCACCTTGACCACAACTTCATTGCGGCTGTGCAGTTTGAACACAACGCCCTTGAGGTTGAGGAGCAGGTCAACAACGTCTTCCTGAACGCCGTCGATGGTGGAGTACTCGTGTACGACACCGTCAATCTTGACTTCGGTCGGCGCGTAGCCATCCATGGAAGACAGCAGGATACGACGCAGTGCATTACCCAGCGTATGACCATAACCACGCTCGAACGGTTCCATGACCACTTTGGCGTGAACCGGAGAGATGGTCTGGACATCGATGCTGCGCGGCTTCAATAGTGCATTTCCTTGCATGAGCGATTCCTGTTTAAGATTCAAAAGTAAGCTGAAAACTCAGTGAGCCTTAAGGCTTACTTCGAATACAGTTCGATGACGAGGCCTTCGTTGAGGGTCGGCGACAGCTCCGAGCGCTGTGGCATTGCCTTGAAGGTTGCCTTGCCAGCCTTGGCGTCTACCGAAATCCACTCTGGGAAACCACGGCTTTCGGCAGCTTCAAGCGCAGCCTTAACACGCAGTTGACCACGAGAAGCTTCTGTCAGCTCTACAACGTCACCCGGCTTGAGGGTGTACGACGGAATGTTGACGCGCTTGCCGTTAACCAGAACACCGTTGTGGCGAACCAGCTGACGTGCTTCAGCACGTGAACCGGCAAAACCCATACGGTATGTCGAGGCGTCCAGACGGGCTTCCAGCAGTTGCAGCAGGTTTTCACCGGTCTGACCCTTGCGGCGATCAGCTTCGAAGAAAATCTTGCGGAACTGACCTTCAAGCACGCCGTAGATGCGACGGATCTTCTGCTTGGCGCGCAGGTGAACACCATAGTCAGACAGACGGGCACCCGAACGCTGACCATGCTGGCCAGGTGCGTAAGCACGACGCTCGATAGCGCACTTGTCGCTGAAACATTTCTCAGCCTTGAGGAACAGCTTTTCGCCTTCGCGGCGGCACTGACGGCATTTAGGATCTAGATTACGAGCCATGTCAGGTTCTCCTTAAATACGGCGCTTTTTCGGCGGACGGCAGCCGTTGTGCGGCACCGGTGTCACATCCGAAATTGCAGTGATCTTGATTCCCAGTGCGTTCAGTGCACGCACAGCCGATTCACGGCCTGGGCCTGGACCCTTGATGCGGACTTCAAGATTCTTGATGCCACATTCCTGGGCCACTTTACCGGCTGCTTCAGCAGCAACCTGGGCAGCAAACGGGGTCGACTTACGGGAGCCCTTGAAGCCGGCGCCACCTGAAGTTGCCCACGACAGTGCATTGCCCTGGCGATCTGTAATGGTGATGATGGTGTTGTTGAACGATGCGTGAACGTGAACAATCCCGTCAGCAATGTTCTTTTTAATCTTTTTACGAACTTTAGTCGATGTCTTGGCCATGTCTGATGCCTTTCCTTATGCGACTCGGTTACTTCTTACCAGCGATCGCGGCCTTGCGCGGACCCTTACGGGTACGAGCATTGGTACGCGTACGCTGACC
>JBPCSW010000333.1:0-5732 GCA_051006675.1 Fluviibacter sp. | reverse complement strand
GTGCTGGTACCGGCCCTGTTGCCAGGACCGGGCACCAAACCAGTTACCCGGACCGCGGCTGATGAAATACACCACGCCATTGATCGTTTTGTAACCTGATTCGGTTTTGCCGGCCTTGGCCAGGCTGCGCTTGCGCTTATCGGTCATATTGGCGCGATACCCTTGCTCCGAAAATCCACCGAAGTAACTGATTAGCTGCGTGATAAATGATGGCTTTGGGTTGCCAAACGCATCGAGCGGACAGCCTGCCGCAGGCACCATGGCATATCCGGCGTTAAGTACGCCAATACGATAAAATGCACTTTCCATGCGCTTATATTCTCGCGATCCGCCCGTAAACAGATGACCGAGCACTTTCTCATATAACCCGCCCTTGCCAGCGCCATCAACACGCAGCCCGGTGCTAGCCTGCAGCGTTTGTTTATCAGCCTTATCAACCTTGAAGGCACGCAATGAATAGGGCGTTGGTCCGCCCTTGAATTTTTCGCGCATCTTGTCATACACCCGGTCACGGGCAAAAAACGCCCCGTCATTAAGGGTATTGCGTGCTGCCGTGCGCACCGTATTGGGCATATCCGACAGCATTTTCTGCACTTCGGATAAATCAATCTTTACATCGAGTTTCATGCGGTCTCCTACCAGCGCGTGGCTGAGAATTTACGGGCGGGTTTTTTCTGAGCAGGTCGCTGTGGCTCTGGGTTGGCTAGCGCCGGAGTCGGTACCTGGCTCATGTCCTTGCCTAATAACCGCATGGCAGCCAGGGCGTAAACCATGCAATCGAGCGCCTCATTACGCGGCCGGGTCTGCACCCACTCCTGGATCGGACGCGTGCCCTTGATTTTGGTCACCAGCTTTTCAGCGGCTAGCTGCGCAAAGTATTCATCATCAAATGCCGCAGTGCGCTGAAAATGCACATAGGCGGGACCGGCCTGAGCAATCTTGAGCCGCGCATAGATCAGTGCCTTACCCTGGTCGACGCCAAGCGGTTCGACCTGAATGCCGCTTTTGACTTTACGGCGCAGCCGCTGCCGGCGGCGCTTTTCATCCTCAACCAGCGGTCTGTGCATCCCGCTGGTGCCCTTGATCGGGATTGCCCAGCGCCGCGGCCGGCAAAAGTCATACACCATGCTGGTATTAAAGCCGCTATCGACAGCGGCGATCTGCACCCCGGCGTCGCGCAAAGCCACTTCCAGTTCCTCCCAGGGCTCGGGTCGCGCCGTGTCGCCCGGGATGATGAGGTGATCCATGACCCAGGCTTCCTCACCGGTTGACCAGGCGACCACTGTGGCCTCGATCCGGTCTTTCTGCACATCCACCCCAGCCGTAATAGCCAGCGATAGGATTTGCGCCGGGAATTCCTCAAGCCGGGCAATCAGCGCCATATCCTCGATGCTGTCACCCTGCTCTTCCCAGGATTCGCCCAGCGTCGTATTGATAAAGCGCTTGAGGTTGGCCGTGTCCCCGTGGCAATCCTCCCATTTCTGCCACAGCTCGACCCATGTGAAGCCGAGGCCCAGTGGCGAATAAAGACCAGATAGCCAGTAGCCACGTACCGCACGATCCGGATAACGTGCCACCCACTTACCCGCAGCCAGCATCTGCGGCTTGTGGTGCTCATCGATGCGCGCCCCGCATTCGACGCAGGTGTAATACACCACGCCGGTTTCTTTGTGGTGCGTCAGGCCATAGCGCCCATCGGGATGACGCCAGCGCAGCACCTGGTATTCACCACAGTGCGGGCACGGCACCTGGTATTCGCGCATATCGCTTTTTTCGTACTCGGCCTCGATGCGCGATGCACCCTTGATGGTCGGCGTCGAGACCAGCAGCACTTTGCGGCGTGGAAAGGTTTTTGTCCGCTCATCGATCAGGCCGAGCGGATCCCCTTCATTGCCGACTTCCCAGGGAAAACGGTCGACCTCATCGAGCAGCACGTTACGGATCGGCATCGATGCCAGGCTGGCCGGTGAATTGGCGCCGCCGATCACCAGCATGCCGCCTGGAAAATCCTTGATATCCTCTGAGTTCGAGCCATCACGCAACCGGCGGCCATCAAACAGCTTGCGGATCACCGGCGTCTCATTCAACAACGGGTCCAGGCGTTGCTTGACCCAGCGCTTACGCACTTCCAGTGTCGGCAATACCACCAGCATCGGCGATGGGGCGTGCTCAACCACATACGCCAGCCAGTTTAGTCCGACCTCAGTCTTACCGATCTGTGCAGCAAACATCAGCACAATACGCTGCACTGGGGATGTGACTGACAGGCAATCCATGGGCTCACGCAAATACGGCGTTCGGTCGGTGCGCCATTGACCCGGCTCACCGCTGCCCTTACTGGTTAGGATGCGGAATTTATCTGCCCAGGAGGATACGGTCGTGATTGGCCGGGGTTTCAGCGCCTTGGCCAGTACCGAGAATAAATGACCCCGGTTATGCGGAATCTCAGCTTTCGAGCGTCGCTCACGCAGCATGGCCAGCCCCTGATTTACGCTGCATTAGCTGTGAGATCTCGGACAGCACATCAAATGCCGCGTCATCAAGGTCTTTATGGATCTTCGAGGCATCGCCCCGGTGCGCCGCCAGTTGCCCGGCCAACCGATCAGACATACCTTCGAGCAAAGCGCGTAACGTGCTGCCAAATTCGGCCAGCACAAAATCGACTTCAGACCGCTCGACTAGGGTGCCGGCCATCTTGTCGACTTCAAGGGCCGCCATTTCGGCTTTGGCTTTTTGCAGCCGCCAGGTTTCCAGTTTCAGAGCGGTGCTGACATTCGTTGCATCGCTACCCTCTTTTTTGTTGTCTGTTTGTTGCGCCGTTGCGTCAGGATCGATTTGTTTTGTCTCAGGCATAGCAGTAGCTGCCCTTGCCTCATCAAATTGCGCCTTGCGTGCCTGGTGATGCGGCAGCGGGCTTTCAGTCTCTTCCCGCATCCGTGCCGCGTGCTCGCTATCGATCAATCCGTTTTCTGCCAGAGCAATCCGGCCATTTTGGATCCAGCGCGTTACGGTCGATCGATTGACGCCACAGATCCGGGCAAATTCGGATGGTTTTACTAGGGTCATACCGCATCCTTTGAAAAAACCACGCCAGATTCATAAAAACCACGGGTAAAACCACGCTTAAAATTCTCTAAATCATTGAAACCACTTAAACCACGCAAACCACGGGATTCACGCGTACGGGAAATAATGGGCGTATCGGTACACTTTTCCTGTGATTGTGCGTATACGTGCGTGCGCGTTATGGCGTGGTTGGCGTGGTTTTTCTTATACATCAATGCGTTATGCCGTGGTTGGTGGCGTGGTTGGTGGCGTGGTTGGCGTGGTTTCATGGCTGGCCACCCAGGGCTTTCTCGAAAGTAAAAAAACAATTCATCAACCACTCGGCTTTGGTCTGGCTTTTTTCTTCCTGCAGACCAGCAATGACGTATCCGGAATTCGCTTCTAGCGCTGCTTTTGCTGGAACAACCATCTTTCGGTTCTTCGGCGTCCGGTCGCTATAGCTGGTCCAGGTCGGGGTCGATTTACCAGCCACCCAGCCTGGTAGCTTGCAGCACAGGCTGATCATGTCTTTCATACTCCGCTTACGCTCGCCATGAACCTCGCACCAGGTCTCATACGCCCGGTACAAACTGGATCCAAGGCAAGGGCAGAATGGCAGTGGCTGACCATCAATACCATCAATCTCACCGGCCATCCATTCGGTCAGAAAACGCTCTTCACTGGATCGGCCAAGCTCAACCAGGTCTCCCTTGGCTTTAGTCATCGGTGGTTTTGTCCAGGGCTTGAATTCGCCCAGGTCCAGATCCAGCAGGTATTGATGCAGTGCCTCAATACCGCCGGCGTCTATTTCCTGATTTACCTCAGCAAAAAATGACTCATCGAGTTTTGGCGGAACCCAGATCACCAGGTGGCGCCGATCATCGTTTTCCAGCGCTAGCGGCTGTCGCTCATTTGACAGGAAAACAATATTCATCTGGTTTTTTTCCGTATGAGCAGCAACACCCTTCGGATTAACGCGGATCGTATCGCCGGTAATAAACCCTTTCAGCCGGTTTTTAATGTGATACATGTCCTGACGGGCAAGCACCTCATCAGCCAGGATGAAGAGTTTTTTCTCTGCCCAGTCGGCGTTGAATTTATCCTCCAGGGCTTCCTGACCAAGCACCCGGCTATACGGTCCAAAAATCTTACCGTACGCTTCAAAGAATCGGCTTTTGCCGGTGCCCTGTGGGCCATGCACGACTATTGTGCTCTGCATTTTGGCGCCGCGATGCTGGATCGGGTAAGCCAGCCATTTCAGGATCCACTCATACACCTCGTAACCATTTGCCTCATTGCTGCACAGGTATTCGAGCAGGGTCAGCAGCTTGTCGCACGTACCGGCTTTTGGCTCAGTAGGCCAGCCACCGAATAAATTGCAACGGATGGTGGCATCTTTCTCTGTCGGATCAAAACCGATCTCCGTATCACGGGCGACGCGCCACCGTGGATGCGACTTGATCAGATCCCAGCTGCGACCCGGTATCAGATTCATCACGTCATCACGATGCACCAAGCGCCGCTCGACGGCATCGAATAGTACCTTGCCGCCCAGGCCGTAAGTGCCCCAGTAGCGATCGACCGCCTCTTCAACAGAAAACTGGGATGGCATCGGGGTATATTCCCCGCCCCCCTGGGATGGTGCCACGCCCACCGAAACGGGTACCGCTGTCCACCCGGCTTGCGTAATGGCTGCCTCGATCTGGGCTCTGACCAGGGCGAGGTCCGCCATCGCAGCCAGGTCATTAAAGTCGGTCAGCTTCTTGCCGCCGCGATCTTCAGGAAATTCTGGTTTTACCCAGGCGCCGGCCACAGCAAAAGCAGTAGCCTTGGCACGGCTGCAGCCCGGGTTGCCATCGGTCAGATAATCATCATCAGCGCAAACCAGAATGCGCGCATTGCGATACTGCCGCTTAAGCGCCTCAGCGACTGGCTCTAGGTTTCCAGCATCAAAAGCCACTGCGACTGGAAGGCCAGTTGCCTCATGAAGGGTAGCGCCGGTCGCGTATCCCTCAGCCAGCAAACAGATGCCACCAGCCAATGGGCTTCCGATCTGAAACCAGTGGCCTTGTTTTGCCATACCGGCTGGCCAGTATTCTTTATCACGCCCCGTCTTTTTCTTGCGCTCGTGATGGCTTGGCAGAATGAATTGCAGACCGAACGTGCCGCCCTTGCCATCCTGCATGGGGACAATAATCGCACCCTCTTTGCTGAAACGGACGCCGTGAGGTTTGATTCCTTTGCGCACCAGGTAATCCGCTGGCTTATCCTGATCTGGCTCAATGCCCTTGGCCTTGTGCCAAACATTCGCGGCACGATCTGCAGCCCGCTTGGCTTCGGCAGCCCGGTGCTGTGCCGCCCTTTTGCGATCATCCGCCAAGCGTTTCTTGATCGCCGCAATTTCTTCGGAACTAGCCTCCGACTTATCCGGCACGATCTTTTGTGTGCCCTGGTCATTGCCTCGCCAGACACCAAAACTACCGGCCAGGCACTCATTACCTGAATTATTGGTCCAGGTGTGCAGAATCGACCAGCCCTTGCGCTCCCGGCCAGCACCTTCCACTTTCCAACGCTGGGTCTTGCCGCTGGTATCCAGTGGTCGATCCAGAATGAAACCGGCGCTGATTAGCTGCCCGCGTACGCTATCGTAGTCACTCATGCTGTTGCCTATGCACCGAGTCCAGAGC
>JBPCSW010000332.1:0-5760 GCA_051006675.1 Fluviibacter sp. | reverse complement strand
ATAATCGCCCCGCCTCGATGCATCTAGCAATTTCTGATCCTACTGGTGACTCGGCTATTGTTGAATATCTCGACGGCAAAGTTGTCATCCATCATGGCAAGCAATATCAGATCATGACCAACTCCCCGATATTTGACCAGCAACTTTCTTTGAACGCCTATTGGCAGCACATCGGTGGGATGACCTTTATGCCTGGCACGATCAGCGCCGCGGACCGTTTCGTACGAGTGTCATTCTTTAACGATGCGTTGCCCAAGACTGTTGATAAAAATTACATCCACGCCGTTGCCGATCAATCATTTGAGAATCAGGCACTGGCCAGCGTTCTCGGCGCAGTCCGAGCTGTTGGGGTTCCTTTAGGCATTAATTCGCCTACGGAACCTAACATCTCCTCCACGATCTGGCGCACCCTTTCGGACCATAAAAACTTACGCTACTACTTTGACTCGGCCATGTCGCCCTGCATTTGCTGGGTTGATCTCAACAAAATCAACTTTGAGGCGGGTCAACAACCTAAAAAATTAACTCTGGCAGGCGGTGTTATCCAAAGCGGGGAGACCTCGGAAAAATTCGTTGCCGCACCCCTGTTTGAATTCTTCAAACCAGCTAACTAACCGGAGGCGGTATGGTTGATCAGGCAAATACGTTTCAACATTATCTTCTGGGGCTTTTTGCGGTTGCCAATAACATCCCAGCCATTGCGCCGTTTCTGGCGCTGGTTGGGGGGTTGACTGCAGTGCAGTCCCTCAGAATCACCGCTGTCGCGAGTTTTAGTGCATTTTTGATCATGGTCATATCCATGCTCGCCGGTGCTGGCGTTCTGTCGTTCTTTGGCATATCCATCAGCGCGTTCCAGATTGCCGGTGGCATCTTGCTGGGTGGTACAGGGATGAGCATGCTGAGTGCAAAATCAGCGTCGGGTGTCGGTGAAAAATCAGTTGCATCCTCTACCGATCAGGAGTCTGCTTTGCTTTCTCAGGCGATTGTCCCCATCGCCATGCCGCTGACGGCAGGTGCAGGAACGATGTCAACGGTTACCCTCTTCTCTGAGTCCGCCGCCAGAACGGGAACGACCCTGGAATTGTTCTTGGCGATCTCTGCGATGTCGGTCATTATTTTCTTAATCTTTCACTACGCCATCTCGCTGATCAAAATTCTCGGTCAAACCGGTATGAGTGTACTCATTAAAGTCATGGGGCTATTTACCCTTGCCATTGGTGTTCAGTTTATCGTCTCGGGCGTATCTACAATTTACCGGGGCCTGGTAAGTTGAGCTCGTCTAACGCCGAAAGGAATACAGGATAATCGTATTTAGGGAGATGGTAATTAATCTACGACTCGTATAGGGGCAAAGCCACCGCCCGGCGTTCTAAAGTTGGTGGTCTGCCCCTGATACAGGCGCGCGGCCAGCAGTTGAATCTGGCCATGATAGGCATAGACCCGTAGATCATATTTCAGCGTTGTCGTTTCTGCTGCCAACCCACCCTGAATGACCACTTCAGGTGGCGGCGCAAAAGTCTGCGCCACATAACCGCCCTGCATAATGTCTTCAAAGACACGCTTGGTGAGTTTGTCACCGCGATAAGCGGCGCGTGACCCATAGCCTGCTTGCGGTTTAAAGAACCACTGTTTACGCGTGCTCCAGAATGACTCGGCATCCACAGCCGACACCGGCACGGTGCGCGGCACGCAGTGCGCAATCGCCATGGCCTGTTCTGTATTCAGACCAAAGCGTTGTAAGTCCGCTGTATCCGAAAGCCATTGCAGATTACGCTTATCAGCCCACAACGCGTGCGCCTGCGGGTGTGGGGTCACCAGCGTGCCAGCGGTACTACCCACCTGTTGCTGTCGCCAGGCCGCATGAATCGCCGCACAGGGTGCAGATGTCAATGAGAAATCGGTCAAACGGTTGTAGAGTAGATCAATCGTATTCTCACCAACGGCTAAGCGCCCCGGTGCATCACAACGTAACTGTTCCGGCGCACAGATCAGCGTTTGAATGCCGTGTGCCTCGAACAGTTTTTGCCAACGGACAAATTCGGGATAGAGATACTGTTGCTCGGGTGCTTCGTCGACGATCGCGATCGTCTGCAATGGGCGGCCGCTCTGCCATGCCGTCCATTCGTCGGTGAACATCTGTAATAGCGCAGCCTCTGTCTGATCTGCCGCCGCAGCATGCCCCCAGGCACGCTCAAGCAGGGTCACCAGCAGCGAACCGCCCGCATTGGTATTGATTTCGATCAGTTGGGGCGATGCGCCACCGACATGGAAGTCAAAGGCCAGACAGACGCCCGTAGGCATTGGGACTATCGTAGCGCCCTGGCGCTCAGCCACGGCAGCCTCATAGCCCGGTAGCGCCACAAGTGCAGACACCGCCGATATAAATCCGGCAATCAGTTCGTATTCCGCCCTGGGCAGAGCAACTTGTACATTAGAAAACAGATGCGGCCGCTCAGCCATTGCCCCTGCGCCCAGTGTGTTTTGCAACAGTAGATGATTAAGCGGATGCGACATGGTCATTCAAGGTCTCGATGAGGAAGCGCTCTGCCTCGGTGATATCGCGGGTGCGCGCCATGGGTGGCAGACTGCGCCAGACTTTCTTGCCATAGGCCTTGGTCACGAGACGCGGGTCGCCAATCACCAGCACACCCTGATCTTGCTCGCTACGAATCAATCGTCCGGCACCCTGCTTAACGTTAATCACGGCGTGCGGCAACTGATAATGCATGAATGCATTCTTGCCTTGGCGATTAAGCGCGTCAATCCGCGCCGACAGCACCGGATCATCCGGCGCCGCAAAGGGTAGTTTATCGATAATCACCAGAGAAAGGGCATCACCGGGTACGTCCACCCCTTCCCAGAAACTCTGTGAACCGACCAGAACTGAATCTCCTTCTTCGCGAAAGCGTCGTAATAGTTCGTTCTTCGCCGCATCGCCCTGACACAGGATTTTGATGTCGGGTTGGTAAAACGCCAGCCGTGTTTCCAGCTGGCTACGCACACGTTGCATGGCACGCAAAGAGGTGCACAAAAAGAACGTGCGCCCCTGTGCTGCTTGAATGAGCGGCAACACGGCATCTACCAGCCGGTCGGTGTAATCGGTGCTATTCGGGTCGGGCAGATCCGTGGGGCAACACAACATGGCCTGGCTCGGATAATCAAAAGGGCTATCCCAGCAATAGGCAGTGATGTCGTGCAGGCCCATCGCCTCCTGATAGTGCGTAAAGTCCCCCTGCACCGCCAAGGTCGCTGAAGTAAAGATCCAGCTGCGGGGGCTGCTGGCCATGAGTTTGGCTAAGGGCTCGGCAACCGATAACGGCGTTGCGTGCAGATGCAGACCATGGCCCAGCGTTTCCACCCAGTAGACGTAATCACCTGGCACTGCGACCGCGTTTTCGTCCGGTGCAACACCCGCCGAATCCGGAGTGCCGGCCATGGGTTGATTAAGTGCGCCTCGCTTCCACCGCATCAGATCCTGCCCCAGCGCAGTACAACGTTGCCAGGCGCGCTCCAGATCGGGCGAACGGCCGGCCTGGGTTTGCAGGAGTTCGGTCATGAGGTCGATGCGTTCAGCCAACGCGTCGAGCCCTTGGATAAATTCAGGCTGACGCAGAATAGTCACTGCTGGCTGGCGCACCACATCGTTACCCAAAGTCAGACGAAAGTCGCGTGCCGCTTTTTCCAGCGCTGCGCTCTGCACAGGCAAGTCGAGTCAATCACGCGCTTCGGCCAGAGCAGAAATCCGGATATCCTGCGCCAGATCCAGCACCAGTGTGGTCGAAAAGCGTTGACCAAAAAAGATCCCGGCGGTTTCCGGTAGCTGATGAGCCTCGTCAAAAATCACCGTATTACAGTTGGGCAACAATTCCGCCACGCCCTCTTCCTTCAAAGCGACGTCGGCAAAGAAAAGATGGTGATTCACTACGACCAGATCGGCTTCCATCGCTTCGCGCCGGGCTTTAACAACGAAACAGTCTTCGTAATGCGCACATTCGCTGCCCAGGCAATTGTCTTTGGTCGACGTGGCCATATGCCACACCGGCGCCGATTCGGGCACATCGGCGCACTCGGCTTTGTCGCCACGCTTGGTTCCCCGTGCAAAACGCACGATATGCTGGATATGTCGGACATCTTCTTTCTGAAGAAACCGCCCTTCTTTCTCCGCGCGATCCAAATGATGCAAGCAGACGTAATTGCTACGGCCCTTGAGCAAGGCAACCCGAACGGGTGCCCCCAGCGCCTCGCGCACGGTAGGAATATCCCGCTCGAAGAGTTGATCCTGTAGCGTTTTGGTGCCGGTCGACAGCACCACTTTGCCGCCAGACAGCATCGCCGGCACAAGATAGGCAAAGGTTTTCCCGGTGCCGGTACCCGCTTCGACCAGACAGGCGGCATCCGCCCGAATCGCCTGAGCAATACGCTCGGCCATGTCGGTTTGCTGCGGACGGGCTTTGAAGGCCGGGATCAGCCGCGCCAGCGGACCATCGGGCTTAAAAACATCGGCAACTTGATCAACCAGGCTCATCTTGCGATTCTACCAGTGGGCTTTCGCTCAGCCGTGGCCCCGATTTGCCAAGCAACCCTTAGGACGGGGATAATGGTGCTTTGCTTCAAAGACTTAGCCGTTTACCCTAATCGTAGGTGCGGCTGCCCTCAAGGATTCGCCATGAAGTGGACCATCATCTGGATTTTCGTGTTGTCGACCGCCTTTGTGCACTTTCGCGGCAAGGTGCGTCTGCGCCCCTTCCGCCAGATCACGGATCACTCGACCTTTCTGGCACCGGTGAATGTGCTGCTCTATGGGGCATCGACGGTGCCGAACCAACCCTATCTCGACGCCAAAGATTTTCCGGAGATGAAAATCTTCGACGACAACTGGGAAAAGATCCGCGAAGAAGGCCTCAAGATGGTAGACCAGGGGCTGATCAAGGCGTCCGATACCTACAACGATGTGGGCTTTAATTCATTCTTCCGTACCGGCTGGAAGCGCTTCTACCTGAAATGGTACGACACAGCCCATCCTTCGGCCGAAACGCTCTGCCCGTTTACAGTTGGCCTGCTCAAGCAGGTGCCGAGCGTCAAGGCCGCCATGTTCACCCACCTGCCGCCGGGCGCCCGCCTCGTGCGCCACCGCGACCCGTATGCCGGCTCGATCCGCTACCACCTCGGCCTGTCGACCCCGAACGACGATCGCTGCTTTATCGAGGTCGATGGCGAGCGCTACAGCTGGCGCGATGGCAAAAGTGTGTTCTTTGATGAAACCTACATTCACTATGCCGAGAACGAAACCGATAAAGATCGCCTGATTTTCTTCTGCGATGTCGAACGACCGCTGGCCGGCTCATGGATGGTGGCTTTTAATCGTTGGTTTGGTCGCTATGTGGTCGGCGCTGCCGCGTCACCCAACGCTGAGGGCGATAAGACCGGCGTACTCAACAAGATTTTCGGCGTGGTCTACAAGGGTCGCGTCTGGGCCAAGGGCTTGAAGTCGCGCAACCGCACGCTGTATTACGCCGGCAAGTGGGTCATTCTGGGTGGCATTCTCGCGCTGATTCTTTTTGCCTGATCGGACGATATGCGTTTACTGCACACCATGCTGCGCGTCGGTGACTTGGAAAAGTCACTGGATTTCTATACCCGCATTCTGGGCATGACCCTGCTCCGCCGAAGCGACTATCCCGAAGGCAAGTTCACACTCGCCTTTGTGGGTTACGGCCCGGAGTCGGAACACGCCGTGATTGAACTGACCTACAACTGGGG
>JBPCSW010000331.1:0-4582 GCA_051006675.1 Fluviibacter sp. | reverse complement strand
TCGTTGGCGATGTTATCGCCACGCAAGGTGACGGTTTTAACACCATCCTCAAATACCGGCGCTGCAGGGACTTCACCCGTACCCGGCAATGAAATACCGATATTGGCGTGTTTGCTTTCACCTGGTCCGTTGACAATGCAGCCCATCACCGCCAGCGTCATATTCTCAACACCATCAAACTGCTCTCGCCACTGCGGCATGGCCCCGCGCACATAGCTTTGCACTTCGGCCGCCAGTTCCTGGAAGAAGACGCTCGTGGTGCGCCCACATCCCGGACAAGCCGTTACGAGTGGTGTAAAAGCACGGAGGCCCATGGTCTGCAGCAGCTCTTGCGCGACCTGGACTTCCAGCGAACGCGAGCCATTGGGTTCCGGGGTTAGGGAAACACGAATGGTGTCGCCAATACCTTCCTGGAGCAATACCGCCATGGCTGCCGTAGATGCCACGATGCCTTTTGAGCCCATGCCGGCTTCGGTTAAACCAAGGTGCAGCGGATAGTCACAACGCCCCGATAGATCACGATAGACCGCAATCAGATCCTGCACACTGGACACTTTGCACGAAAGCACAATACGATCGCCTGCAAGGCCAATACTTTCTGCCAGCGCTGCGGACTCCAGCGCGGAAAGAATCAGCGCTTCACGCATCACTTCGTTGGCTGAGCGTGGATGAGTAGCTTGAGCGTTTTCGTCCATAACGCGCGCCAGCACCGACTGATCGAGACTGCCCCAGTTAACGCCAATACGCACCGGTTTGTTGTAACGCACAGCCAGTTCGATCATTTGCGCGAACTGTTCATCTTTCTTTTTGCCGAACCCGACATTGCCCGGATTAATTCGGAACTTATCCAGCGCTTCCGCACAGGCAGGATAGTCGGTGAGCAAACGATGGCCGTTGTAATGAAAGTCACCGATCAATGGTACGTCTACATCCATACGCAGCAGATGTTCGCGAATTTCTGGCACCGCAGCCGCCGCTTCTGGCGAATTAACGGTGATGCGCACCATTTCTGCGCCCGCACGCGCCAATTCAGCAATCTGAATCGCTGTTTTAAGCACATCCGCCGTGTCGGTATTGGTCATCGCCTGGACTACTACCGGCGTACCGCCCCCCATGGAGACTGCACCGATAGAAACTGTGCGCGTGAGTTTGCGTTGCAGTGTCATAACAGGATCGATTTAGCGGAGCACCTGGCGCGATACGTCATCGCCAGTAAGTTTATCGAGCTTGACGGGTTCATCACGCCAACGGGCCTGAACCTGACGCGCATTACCAATCAGCACATCCAATGGGGCTGCCCCGGTAATAAACTGCGTGGTGCCTGCTGCGTTGAGCTGGGAGTAGATAATGCGTCCCGTGTGATCGCGAACTTCCACCCAGGCTGGTGCCGCAAACTTCAGCTCCAAGGTGCCCGGGCTGGTTGGCGCCTGAGCGACAACTTCTGCCCCAGCTTCAGAAGGCTTTGCAGCATCCGCCGCCGGCGCAGGTGCTGCTGCGTCTGTGGCTTGTGGCTGAACGACATCCTGACGGACCCAACGGTTTACAAGCGTCTGCGCCGATTCAATAGCTTCATCCCAGAGGTGACCCGGTAATGCGTAGGCTAGCACTACTGCCAGAACTACCATCACCAGACCCAGTTTGAGCATGCGCTTTTCCTGACGCTTGGTTTCACCATCACGGCGAGCTGCAGGGTGTGCTTTTAGCGTTGAGCTGGATGCCTGCACGTGATTTTTCTTCACTGCGGCAGGTGCACCTGGCACTTCCGCAATAATCGTATCGACAGGCACTTCGAGTAAACGGCCATAGGCACGCAAAATGCCCACGGTAAAGGTACGGCCCGGCAGCGCTTGCCAGTCTGACGCTTCGATCGCCAGGATCACTTTATTGCCTACCTTGAGCGCATAAGCGGCATCGCCCACCGACAGACGCTTCGCCTCACGCGCTGCAGACAGGCTATTACCTGTAGGCGCTGCGACTTCGGCAACGGCTTCGATATCCGCAATAGACGGCACAGGGATTTCGATTTCGGCTTGAGGATTTTGGTTGTTTTCGTTTTGCATGAGACTTTCCGGACGACCGGTTACTGAAGTTTTTGAGAGGAATTTTCGACAACCGCACCATAACGCGCCGCCCGCTGGCGATACTGACTGGCCAACGAAGCGTCTCCCATGTCCTGGGCGCATCGCGCGGCATTATCAAGTGCACGCACCGGGGTGTTATAGAGTGGATTGGCTAAAGCGGCATCTAACTGTGTCAGGCCTTTTTGATATTGCCGGGTGTCACAAAGGAAGAGGCCATAATTGTTGCGAATGTCCGGATCGTTAGGCGCCAGAGCAACTGCTTTCTGGAAATTCGTATCGGCCGGACCCTGCTCACCTAGCTGCATATACACGAGGCCCAGCATGCTGTAAGCCGGTGCATACTGCGGATCAATTTTGGTAGCGGTAGCCAATTCATCCAGCGCGGTTTTCATGCTGCCCTGCTGATAATAAAGCGCTGCCAGCTCAGTGTGCACGCGAGCGCGACTTAGCGGATCAGACGCAACGGGCTTGCCTTCATTGGGCACGGACGGATTGGTGCTCGTACATGCTGTTAAGGCAACGCCCGTTACACACGCTACAGCGAACAGATGCCACGAATGCAATGTCACAGCGTACCCCGCTGCGTTACGGTGCGTACCGGCGGCATTTGTTGCGTGCGTTTGGTTTTATCCTGCACCTGCCCTGCAAGCTGCCCGCAGGCGGCATCAATATCATCACCGCGCGTTTTGCGCGTTGTGGTCACAAACCCGGCACCAATCAATATATTGGCAAAAGCCGAAATACTATCACGCGGCGAACGACGATAAGTGCTGCCCGGGAAAGGGTTGAATGGAATGAGGTTGAACTTGCAACGGAATTTCGCTTTACCGATCAATGCGACCAACTCTTTGGCCTGCGCCGGACTATCGTTAACGCCTTCCAGCATCACGTATTCAAAGGTGATGAAGTCGCGCGGTGCTTTATCCAGATAACGCTTACAAGCTGCCATCAGCTCGGCCAGTGGATACTTCTGGTTAATAGGCACCAATATGTCGCGCAACGCATCGTTGGGTGCATGCAGAGAGACGGCCAAGGCTGTTGGACAGGCTTCACGCAAACGATCCATGGCCGGCACAATGCCCGAGGTAGACACTGTGACCCTGCGCCGAGACAACCCATACGCATGATCATCCAGCATCAGGTTCAATGCTGGTATCAAGGCCTCAAAATTAGCTAGGGGTTCGCCCATGCCCATAATGACGACATTAGAAATGATGCGATCACCCGCCGGATCGAAACCCAGGGCGCGATTCGCTAGCCAGAGCTGTCCGATAATCTCGGCGGTCGTCAGGTTGCGGTTAAACCCCTGCTTACCTGTGGAACAAAAAGCGCAATCCAGCGCGCAACCCACCTGAGTGGAGATGCAGAGGGTGCCACGATCTGTTTCGGGAATAAATACGGTTTCAATCAGATTGCTGGCGCCCACATCCATCAGGAATTTACGGGTGCCATCATCAGAAATCTTGTCTGAAACAATGGTTGGCAAACGAATTTCTGCCACAGTCGGAAGTCGCTCGCGAAATACGCGCGCAAGGTCTGACATGGCGGAGAAATCGGTTTCGCCGCGCTGATAGATCCAGCGTAAAAGCTGATTGGCCCGGAAAGGCTTTTCGCCGATCTGGGCCAACCAGGCTTTCAGCCCGGCCATATCGAGGTCGAGCAGATTTTGCATCGTTACTGCTTTAGCGCAATCTTAGCGGCTGTATACGTTCATGCCAGGGAAGAAGAAAGCGATTTCCACAGCAGCAGTTTCAGGCGCATCAGAACCGTGAACAGCGTTTGCGTCGATCGATTCTGCAAAGTCAGCACGGATGGTGCCTGGGGCAGCCTTTTTAGGATCCGTTGCACCCATCAGGTCACGATTCTTGGCGATAGCGTCTTCGCCTTCGAGCACTTGCACGAATACCGGGCCCGAAATCATGAACTCAACCAGATCCTTGAAGAAAGGACGCTCTTTGTGAACAGCGTAGAACTGACCAGCTTCAGCAGCCGACAGATGCACCAGACGACCGGCAACAACCTTCAGGCCAGCGCCTTCGAAGCGGGCGATGATTTGACCGATAACGTTCTTGGCGACGGCATCAGGTTTGATAATGGAAAGGGTGCGTTGGATTGCCATAAAAACTCCGTAGTTCTGTCAGCAGGTTGAAAGGAAACGATAATTTTAACAGAAAGGCAGCTTGTGCGATGCACCAAACCGCTCTACAGACAGTCCACTACGCAAAAAACAGGAAAGCACAGATAACGACAAATGTAGGTGGTAAGGCCGACAACAAAAGCCCCATCGGGCTAACAGCCTGGTCTTCGAAATCAGATCGCAGAATTGACATACCAGCGGGGTTTGGCGCGTTAGCAATAACGGTTAAACCGCCTCCGGTAACGGCACCCGCCATGACAGCATGCTTAAACTCCACAGAAACACCCTGAATAAGGGATGCCAGGTAGGTCAACGCGGCATTATCAGTAATGGCGGTTAAGGCAGTTGCCAGAAAATAGATGGG
>JBPCSW010000330.1:0-5061 GCA_051006675.1 Fluviibacter sp. | reverse complement strand
GCCCTACCCTTCAGGGAAATAATATCGAATTCGATGTCGCTGCAAACAAAGATGGATGCTCGAGCAACCCAGGCGACCTGAGATTCCGAGTGAAATATGAGCGTCATGGTGAATTTTCATCATGGTGGTTTTTCCAGCAAACAACCACAAATGATCTGAGTCAGCCGGCAGAGTTTTGCTGCAATCTTGACCAGTGGCTTCAGAGACTCCCTGGAAAACTGCTTGTAGCAATGAATATCCGAGTGTGCCAAACAGAGTGCATTCCATCCGCCCATGAAATTTCGCCATATTTTTCTGGCAATACATTAATTGGTAGCCTGATTGCACACAATGCAGGAGCAGCTTTCACGGATTTCCGTATCGACGCTGCGGGCCATACGAAAATGCTTTTCATGAATAAAGGTATGGGATCCCGACAGGCGGGCCGTCAATTGCAAGCACTGGTGGAAATTGAAACCTATCGCATGATGGCGCTACTCGCATTACCCGAAGTTCAGGAATCATTCCCAATCTTGGCTACGCAGGAACAAGCACTGATTGATGTAAGTCGCCAGTTAGCAACCCCTGAGACCGAGGAAGCCAACGAACAAATTCGGGATCTGGAGTTGCAACAAAAGATCTCAAAAATCTCGTCCGCCATTGAGGCCCTTTCCTCAACAACGCAGTATCGCCTATCAGCAAGTGATGCCTACTTTCAGCTTGTACAGCGCCGCATCGCTGATTTGCACGAAACTAATCTTTCGGGAATTCAGGGCTTCGGCGAATTCATGGAGCGCCGACTCGTTCCAGCCATGAAAACATGCAGCGCATTTTCTCTCCGCATCCGTGAAACATCACATCGCGTTTCCAGAATCAGTCAGTTGTTGCAAACACGAGTCGAAATCGCGCGTGAAGCGCAAAACTCTCAATTGCTTGCATCGATGGAAAGGCGTTCTAAACACCAGCTACATCTTCAACAAGCGGTTGAAGGTCTATCAATCGTTGCGATCAGCTACTACGGCATCGGACTTGCCGCATATGTCTTTAAAGCGCTGAAAACGATAGGTCTGGTTCATGATGTGGAGCTGGCAACTGGCATAGCAACGCCACTCGTGCTTTTGGCCGTTGCCCTCATGACTCGAAAAATTCGTAATAGCTTCAAGTAACTCACCACGACCATTGCCCATAAAAGATAGGGAGACCGCATGTCACTCAAAATTGCTATCGCTAGAGAAACCGAAGCTTTAGAAAAGCGTGTAGCACTCGCCCCAGAAATTGCCAAGAAGTTTAAGGCATTGGGTGCTGATTTGTTTATTGAACAAAGCGCTGGCTCGGAAAGTCATTTTATTGATTCTGAATATCTAGACGTTAATTTCGTCGATGGTATTCGCACAGCCTACGCTGGAGCAGACTTGATTCTGCGTGTTACCCCGCCATCACTAGAAGAAATTGAGGCGATCCCTGAAGGATCGGTAGTTATTGGATTAATGCGTCCCTACGAAAGCAAAGAACGTATTAATGCATTCAACAAGAAGAGTCTCACCGTATTTGCACTGGAACTACTACCCCGGATTTCTCGTGCACAAAGCATGGACGCTCTATCATCACAAGGCGCCTGTTCGGGTTATCAGTGTGGCCTGATTGCCGCTGCACGCTGCACTAAGTTCTTTCCGATGCTGACTACCGCAGCCGGCACGATCCGCCCCGCGCGTGCCTTGGTTATTGGTGCAGGCGTGGCCGGCTTGCAGGCGATTGCGACCTGCAAGAGATTAGGTGCCATGGTAGAAGCCTACGATGTACGCGCAGCGGCTCGTGAACAGATTGAATCCTTAGGTGCAAAATTTGTTGATACGGGTGTTTCTGCTGACGGCAGCGGGGGTTATGCGCGCGAACTTACCGAGGAAGAAAAAGCGCAGCAGGCTGAAAAGCTCGCCAAAGCTGTTGCAGCCTCTGATGTTGTCATTACGACGGCGGCAATCCCCGGAAAGAAAGCGCCAGTGATCATCACCAAAGGAATGGTCGCACGCATGAAATATGGCGCGATCATTGTAGACATGGCAGCAGAATCCGGGGGCAACTGCGAACTAACCCAACCCGGAGAACACATCATTGCCAATGATGTGAACATTCATGGCCCGTTGAATTTGCCATCCCGCATGCCTACGCATGCATCAGAGTTATATAGCCGAAATATCTACAACTTCCTGTCACCCTTTATTAAGGAAGGCAAGCTGACACTAGATTGGGAAGATGAAGTCATCGCCAAAACTGCGCTATGCCACGCAGGAAAAACCACACACCCCACCGTTCAACAAGTTATGGGAGACGCATAATGACTGAAATGCTGGCACTTTATATTTTTATGCTCGCGGCTTTTACCGGTTACGAAATTATTGCCAAAGTACCGGTCATTCTTCATACACCGCTGATGTCGGGTTCGAACTTTATCCACGGTGTGGTCGTTGTGGGCGCCATGGTTGCACTAGGTCATGCTGAAACAGTGACAGAACAGGCAATTGGTTTTTTTGCCGTAGCACTCGGTGCAGCTAACGCTGCAGGCGGCTACGTAGTGACAGAACGCATGCTCGGCATGTTCAAGAAGAAGGAAGGTGCGTAATGGACACGCCGTTTTACGTTCAGTTCTTCTGGTTTATTGGCGCCCTGCTCTTCATTCTAGGCCTGAAGGGGATGAGCTCCCCGGTTTCCGCACGCAAAGGTATCGTCTGGGCAGGCTACGGCATGATCATTGCTGTAGTTGCCACATTCTTTGTGCCTGGGCTCCAAAACATCGCACTGATGGTTGCTGCGTTACTCATTGGTTCGGCCGTTGCCTGGATCTCGGGGCAGAAAGTCCAAATGACGGACATGCCTCAAATGGTCGCTATCTATAATGGTATGGGTGGTGGTGCAGCCGCAGCTATTGCAGCAGTTGAATTCTCACGTGGCGGTCACCATGACCTAGCAACAACCACACTCACTGTGATTGGTGCGTTGATCGGCGCTGTGTCATTCACGGGGTCTTGCGTTGCTTTTGCCAAATTGCAAGGGATTATGAAAAAGGCATTCCGCCTCCCTGCCCAAAATGCAGTCAATGTAGCACTGGCATTGCTTTCAGTGGTACTTGGCGTTGCGGTCATTGGCATGTCACCGGCAGATCCAATGCTCATCGTACTGTTCTTTATCGTTGCATTGGCCCTGGGTCTGATTGTCACATTGCCCATTGGTGGCGCTGATATGCCTGTGGTGATCTCATTATTCAACGCCTTTACAGGATTAGCTGTAGGCTTTGAAGGCTATATGCAGAACAACCCTACGCTCATCATCGCCGGTATTGTCGTTGGTGCTTCGGGTACATTGCTGACCCAGCTGATGGCCAAGGCAATGAATCGCCCACTGACCAACATCCTATTCTCTCCGATTACAGGTAATGGAGAAGGCGGCCAGGCAATCGAAGGGACCATGAAAGAGCTCAATGCGCTGGATGCGGCTGCCGTGATGCGCTACGCCAGCAAAGTGATTATTGTTCCCGGATATGGCATGGCGGTAGCGCATGCGCAACACAAAGTATGGGAAATGACTGCCCTGCTGGAAGAAGCCGGCGTTGATGTGAAATTTGCTATTCACCCGGTTGCCGGGCGTATGCCAGGTCACATGAATGTACTACTTGCAGAGGCGGGGGTTCCTTATGACAAGATCTACGATCTAGAAGAAATTAATGGTGAATTTCCACAGTGTGATGTGGCACTCATCATTGGCGCAAACGATGTTGTGAACCCTTCGGCTCGCACTGATAAAAGCAGCCCGATTTACGGCATGCCCATCCTGGATGCCGACCTGGCACAAAACGTGATTGTGATTAAACGGGGAAAAGGCACGGGCTACTCAGGTGTCGAGAATGCCCTTTTCTATACGGACAATTGCCGGATGCTTTATGGTGATGCACAGCCAATGGCGGGTGAAATCATTCAGTATTTGAAAACGATGGGCTAAGGGTTTGATGCTGCTTCGCAGCATCAAACGTCTTTCAAAGTTTTACTTGTACGAAAAAATTACGTGGTATAAATTCCAAACTTGTTACAAACATATTTTGTAATATCCACAACAAAGGAGACACAAATGAAGAAAATCATCGCAGGCATCGCGCTTGCTGCCATCAGTGCAACCGCTTTCGCACAAACTGCCGCTGAGCCAGAAAAGTTACGCATCATTGGTGAAAGCAAAGAATTTGTGATTCAAACACCCAAGGGGCCTTACACCATCACGCGCACAATGACTTCCTGTGCCAAGAACAAAGGCTGGCTGCAGCCACTCATTCCTCAAAAAGGTGTGACACCAATCACTGAAATCGAAATACTTGAAGGCATGAATGATAAGGATGTACTTATTGTTGACATGCGCGAACCCGATGATCGCGTCAAAGGTACGATTCCAAACACGTACCATATCCCGTACACAGAAGTTGCAACGCGCATGAATGAACTGGGTTGTACCAAGAAAGCAGCCAAATGGGATTGCAGCAAAGCGAAAAAAGTTTACGCTTTCTGTAACGGCCCGGTTTGCCCGCAAAGCCCTACAGCTATCGCGGCAATGACACGTGATGGCTTCCCGGTAAACAAGATTTATTACTACCGTGGCGGCATGCTGGATTGGGCCGCGCTCGGCTTCCCGATCGTTCAGGGTGACTTCTAATCCTGAGCATTCGTAGCAATTCCTTAAAACGAGCCCCAGGGCTCGTTTTTTATTTCTCGAATGCGCCCCGTCCAGATAGCCATCTTTCCAGATTAGCCACAGGTAAGTACCCCTGTACTAAACGACCATCAGACCCGACTGTGGTTGGTGTTAGATAAATATCGTGTGTCTTACCAAACTTCATGTTTTCTGCAATCGGGTTAATGCATTTATCCTGAGGCAAAGCAACTGAGCGATCATGCATCGCCATGTGTAAAGCTTTCAAACGATCCAGATTGGTTATGCCTGAGCACCATATGGCTACTGATCGGTTCATGCTTTTGGAATCAAGCGGCATCAGAAATCGATAGATCGTAATATTGTCGACTTTGTCCAGCGATTTTTCGTATTTCC
>JBPCSW010000329.1:0-6639 GCA_051006675.1 Fluviibacter sp. | reverse complement strand
CCTGTGCAACATGCTGAGGGGCCGCTATTGGGAAAAACTATTGTTCTGACGGGCACATTGCCCAATTTGAGCCGAGATGAAGCCAAGGCGCTTGTCGAAGCAGCGGGTGGCAAAGTGTCTGGCTCGGTTTCAGCAAAGACGTACTGGGTGGTTGCCGGTGAAGCAGCGGGCTCCAAGCTGGACAAGGCATTAAGCCTGGGCATCACTATTCTGGATGAAGCGGAATTTCTGAAACGTTTACAATCATGAAAAATATCAATGCTGTTGATACGGAGTTTTCGATGAAAAAGGTTCGCAAAGCTGTTTTTCCGGTGGCCGGTCTGGGTACCCGTTTTCTACCTGCTACCAAGGCCAGCCCGAAAGAAATGCTGACAGTGGTGGATAAACCGCTGATCCAGTATGCGGTTGAAGAAGCGGTTGCTGCCGGTATTACCGAAATGGTTTTTGTGACAGGGCGAAGCAAACGCGCTATTGAAGATCACTTCGACAAGGCTTACGAGCTTGAAAGCGAGCTTGCCCAGAAGAACAAGCAGGCCTTGCTGGATATTGTTCAGAATATCCTGCCCAAGCATGTTAACTGTATTTACATTCGCCAGGCCGAGCCGCTTGGACTAGGTCATGCAGTCCTATGCGCTAAGCCGGTCATTGGTGATGAACCATTTGCTGTCCTGCTTGCAGATGATTTGCTGGATGGTTCAACCCCGGTGATGAAGCAGATGGTTGATTGCTACGATTACTATCGTTGTTCTGTCCTCGGTGTTCAGGATGTGCCACGAGCTGACACCAAGAGCTACGGGATTGTTGATGCACGCACAGTCTCAGACCGTCTGGAACAGGTGAATGCGATTGTTGAAAAACCGGATCCCGCTAATGCACCATCGACGCTGGCAGTTGTAGGTCGTTATATTCTGTCGGGACGTATTTTTCATCATCTGGAAAACATCAAACCTGGTGCAGGTGGTGAGATTCAGCTGACGGATGGTATTGCTAGTCTGCTCGGCGAAGAGCAGGTGCTGGCCTATCGTTATGATGGTGTGCGTTATGACTGTGGTTCGAAGTTAGGATATCTCAAGGCAACCGTTGCGCTGGGACAGCGTCATCCGGAAGTAGGTCCAGAATTTAGCCAGTATCTCGAATCGATTAAGTAATCTTTCGGGGTTTCAAGATGCGACACAATCCATTGGTTGCCGAATGCCTTTATGACCGCGCGGCAATTGATGGTCTTTTGGATGCCCAAGCAGCGCTTCTGAATGAGCGCTATGGCGCTGCTTGCCCACTGGTGCTCTGCGTCATGACGGGCGCTGTGGTGTATGCAGGTCATTTGCTTCCCCGCCTCAATTTTTCGTTAGACCTGGATTATGTGCACGCCACTCGTTATGGTGAAGCGCGTAGCGGTGGCGCGCTTAACTGGCTGGTGTGTCCAAGAAAATCAGTGTGGGATCGGGATGTGTTGCTGCTCGATGATATTCTCGATGAGGGGGTCACATTGCATGAAATTGCCCAATGGTTAAAAGCCGAGGGCGCCCGTAGTGTCGAGATCGCTGTCCTGACGCATAAAGAAAAAGCGACCCCGCAGCCCTGTCAGCCAGACTATCCCGCATTAAAAACACCGGATCAGTACGTCTATGGTTTTGGTCTCGATGTGGATGGATTGTGGCGTAACGCTAACGGCATATTCGTGGCGCTCCCGGCATGATCCATCACCAATCAGTCGCGAAACAAACTGCGCTGGAAGAGTCTCTTTCAGATACGTTGGGACGCTGGTCTACCGAGGCTGCTGATCTCGAAAAGCAGGGCGCCTATGACTGGCTTAGTAGCCGTGTGCGTGCAGATCGTGTTCTGGAAATTGGCTGCGGATTTGGGCATTCGACGGCGGCTTTGGCAAAGCATGGGAAGACCGTCTTTGCTCTGGATAATAGAATGGATTGTCTGGAGGCTACGCGTGAGCGTGTGCCTGATGCCACTTACGGCTTAGCCGATATCCGACAAGTCCATGATTTGCTTATCAATGATCTTAATGAGTTTGCACCAGAGGCGATGGTGCTCTGGATTGCTGGTGCACCTGCAGACGCTTTACCACGGGATGTGCCGGAGCAATATGCGGTGATGCAATATCGTCTTGCCTTCCAGCATGCCGCTGTGGCTTTAGCCGGGCAGATTGGTTCGATTCGTACGGTTCATCTGGCAGACCGTACAGCATTGCCCTGGGGGATGAAGGATGCAGGGCGCCAGACCATGATGCAATTGATTTCAACGTCCCTCATAGGCCATGCCCCCTTTACCATTAACCTGTCGAATGTTCAGTTTAGAAAGTTGTCCCTGCCGAGCGCCTCTCTGCACCATGCGATGCCGGGTAATGTGGTGCCGGTGCTCGGGGAGGCAACGCTTGAACGTTGCGAAGCCGATGCGTCATCGACGTGATTAATTGATTAAGGACATCATGAACACAACAGACAAAGCGCAATTGCTGGCAATTATCGGTGGCAGTGGTCTTAATCATTTGCCCATTCTTGATGGTGCTCATCGGCAATTTGTGCGAACCCCTTATGGGGAGCCATCGTGTCCGATGACTTTGGGTACGATTTGCGGCCATCCGATGGTGTTTCTTGCGCGCCATGGCTATGGGCACACCATACAGCCTGATCGTATTAATTATCGGGCTAATATTTACGCACTTCACTCTTTGGGGGCCACCGGAATTGTTGCGGTGGGTTCCGTAGGGTCGATACACCCGACCTTAGCCCCGGGAGATCTGGTGATTCCGGATCAGATGATTGATTACACCTGGGGTCGTGCTTCAACCTTTCATGGTACCGAGCCCGGTGTCGACATGCATATCGACTTTACGCATCCGTTCTCCGAAGAGATTCGCAGCAAACTTTCCGGTGTTGCAGACCTACTAGGTTTTAATGTTCACGAAGGCGGTGTTTACGCGTGCACGCAGGGGCCTCGTCTGGAAACTGCAGCGGAAATCCGTCGCTTAGCGGGTGATGGGGCGGATGTTGTGGGTATGACGGGCATGCCGGAGGCCGTTTTGGCGCGTGAGCTTGGCATACCTTATGCGCTACTCAATGTGGTTGCCAACTATGCGGCGGGCATTGGTGAAAGCGTCAATGGCATCGAGTTTAGCGCTCTCGGCTTAGTGCTTGAGACCGCCATGTGTAAAGTACGGCTTCTAATAGAAACGCTGGTGGGCTGCAAAGTTCCGGAATAGGGCAACCGGATCTAGATTTTCAACTGTTCCAGTAAATCGTTTTCCAGTAATAAACGGTCGCGGCTCTGTGACAGTGAGCGACCAGAAATCAGGAAGGTATCCTCAGCGCGTTCGCCGAGGGTTGAGATGCGGGCTGTGTGAAGCGCAACACCATGCCGGGTCAAGGTTTCGGCGATCGCATGCAGCAATCCGGTACGATCTGCCGCGCGAATGGACAAGACATACTGTTGCCCACTCTCATCAGGTTCCAGCATCACATCCGGTGCGATGGGGAATGATCGAACCTGGCGAGAAATTCTTCCCATGCCAGGTGTTCTAGGCTGAATCTTGCCAAGAAGGACTTCAATAAGATCATGTTCGATAATTGCACAGGTTTCACGATCAATGCCGCGATTCGATGCGTCGAATAAATTGAAACTATCAAGCGCGTAGCCATGCTTTGTCGTGTGAATTTTGGCGTCCATAATCGAGTAGCCAATCGAGCTGAAGTATCCCGAAAGTCGCACAAAAAGATCTGGCTGATCCGGCGCATAAGCCAGTACTTGAATGCCTTCACCATCTGGGTTGGGTCTGGCACGAACCACAGGCTTGTTTTCGTGCGTCCGATAGTAAAGAGAGCGTGTATGCCAGGCAATTTCCTCATCCGTGTGTCGGAGGAAGTACACATCATCAAGCTGTTTCCAGAATTGTGCTTGTACTGAATCGCCCAAAGCAAAGTAGCGCAGGTGGGTAAGCGCATCTCGTTTGCGTTGCACAACCATATCGCCGAGCTGATCCGGGTTGTCGCCCTGGAGCACCTCAAGACGGTTGAGCGCTGTGCGGTAAAGTGTTTCCAGTAGGCGCGCTTTCCATGAATTCCAGACTTTGGGGCTGGTTCCGCGAATATCAGCGACGGTTAAAAGATAGAGTGCAGTGAGGTGGCGTGCATCACCAACACGTTTGCAAAAAGCAGCAACCGTCGATGGGTCTGAAATATCTTCCTTCTGGGCTACCGCCGACATGGTGAGGTGTTCTTTAACGAGCCAAACGATTAATTGCGTATCTTTTTTGCTCAGGCCATGCGACTGGCAAAAGGCCTCGGCATCAGCCATGCCTAATTCCGAGTGATCGCCGCCGCGGCCCTTGGCAATGTCATGAAAGAGTGCCGCAAGAACAAGCAGCCAGGGGCGCTCGAATTCGTTCATCAGGCGATGGCAGAAAGGATTCTCGTGCGCAAAGTCTTCGCGTACAAAACGTCTTATGTTTCTGACCACTTGCAGAATGTGCTGGTCAACCGTAAACACATGAAACAGGTCGTGCTGCATCTGACCGACGATCTGTCCGAACGCAGGGAGATATCTACCAAGAATGTCAAACTGGTTCATCAGGCGCAGTGCATGGAGCACACCATTTTTCTGGCGCAGGATCTGAATGAATAGCTGCTTATTTTCCGCTTGATTACGGAATTCCCGGTTAATCATTCGACGTGCTGCATAGACGGCACGTAGTGTGCGAGCCGTCATCTCCTGAACGCCCCCCTGTTTTTCCATGAGCAGGAAGGTTTCCAGAATCGCGGAAGGGTTGCTCTGGTAGATCAGTGGGTCAACGATATCGAGTTTGTGGCCGACTTTCTGGAAGCGATCATTCAGGCGTTTGACCTTCTGCTTGCTTGCCGGTGCAAGTCGTTCACTGATCGATTTGAGAACGATCGTATTAATCTGGGTAACGCGTTTCGCTACCCGGTAGTAGCGCTGCATGAATTGTTCGCTGGCACGGCGATTGGCAATGTCAGTAAAGCCGAACTGCTGGGCAATTTGTCCTTGAATGTCGAATAGAAGACGATCTTCAGCGCGACCTGTTAGTAAGTGCAAACGAATACGCACGTCAGCCAGAAATCCAGCCGCACGCTCTAGGGCGACTCGCTCATCGCCTTGCATCAATGCCTGCGTTTGCAGAGCTTGCCAGACATTATTTTGAGCCCCGAATCCCGCTGCCTGTGCTATCCAGTTAAGACTATGAAGGTCACGGAGCCCACCAGGGCTTTCTTTGCAGTTGGGTTCCAGGCTAAAAGCGCTGAAAGCAAAGCGTAGATGCCGCTCTTCTTGTTCGGCCAGCTTTGCCGCAATAAACTGATCCGCCACCATGCAGCCTTCAATACGCTGATGCAACACTTTTTGAAGTTTGGCTTGTCCACAAATCAGTCGGGATTCGTAGAGTGCTGTTTGGACGGTTATGTCGGTTGTCGCTGCGGTAATGCATTCATCAATAGTGCGAACGCTGTGACCAACCGCCAGCCCGATATCCCAGAACTGGCTGATTAGACGTTCTAATGCAGTTTCGACTTCCGGTGTCGGTGGGTTCTCCAGTGCAATCAGGACATCTATGTCCGAATAAGGATAAAGTTCACCCCGACCATACCCGCCGACAGCGATGAGCGCGGCAGATTTGGGGAGCTGTGCGTTAGTCCAGAGACGCTCCAGCATTTGATCGACTAGTTGGGATCGGCCTGCAAGGTAGGATTTGTGGTCTGGCTGCGCCAGATAGGCGTCAGCTAGATCCTTCTGACCTTGTTGAAGGGTTTCACGGATCTCGGTCAACACTTGCTTCGCATCGTGTGTCATGCTCAAACTCGGTTAAAAGTTTGGGCGGGGAGGAGCGCCATCTGAAAGCGTCAGGACTTCAACGCCATCGGCAGTCACCACAATAGTGTGTTCCCATTGTGCTGAGAGTGAATGATCCTTAGTCACAATAGTCCAGCCGTCCGCCAATTCTTTAATATCGGCTTTGCCTGCATTAATCATGGGCTCGATGGTGAAAATCATGCCTTCCTGGAGCTTCAGCCCAGTACCGGGCTTCCCGTAGTGAAGTACCTGCGGATCTTCGTGAAAGTGCTGGCCGATGCCGTGTCCACAGAACTCACGAACCACGGAATAACCGCTTTTCTGGGCGTGCGTCTGAATGGCGTGACCGATATCGCCCAGGGTCGCGCCTGGGCGAACCATGTCAATACCTTTCCAGAGGCATTCGTAGGTCACATCGCTTAAACGCTGGGCAAGGGTAGACACTTCGCCCACGCTGTACATTCGGCTCGTATCGCCATACCAGCCGTCTTTAATCACCGTGATATCTAGATTGACGACGTCGCCCTTTTTGAGCTGTTTGTCGCCGGGGATGCCATGGCACACCTGGTGGTTAACTGAAGTGCAGATGGATTTGGGATAGGGGGTGTAACCCGGTGGCTGATAATTCAAGGGCGCGGGGATGGTTCCCTGAACATTAACCATGTAATCGTGACAGAGCTTGTCGAGCTCACCCGTAGTAACGCCTGGCTTAACAAAAGGTGCAATATAATCAAGAACTTCGGATGCGAGCTTGCAGGCAACGCGCATCGCATTGATTTGTTCGGGGTTTTTAATCGTAACGCTCATTTTTTGGCTTTTTATGGG
>JBPCSW010000328.1:0-2778 GCA_051006675.1 Fluviibacter sp. | reverse complement strand
CGACTATTGTGTTCTTGGTGCGTAAGGGTAACCCCAAGGGCATCAAAGATTGGAACGATCTTGCCAAGCCTGGCATCGAAGTAGTGACGCCAAACCCAAAGACTTCCGGTGGCGCCCGGTGGAACTTCCTGGCTGCTTGGGGCTATGCACTTAAACAGCCGGGTGGTAATGACCAGAAAGCACGTGAGCTGGTCACTAACATCTATAAGAATGTAAAAGTACTGGATTCAGGTGCGCGTGGTTCGCTCACAACCTTTACGGAGCGCGGAATTGGCGATGTGCTCATTTCCTGGGAAAACGAGGCTTATCTTTCGATCAAGGAACTGGGCCCAGATAAGTTCGATATCGTTACGCCATCCTTGTCGATTTTGGCAGAACCATCTGTTGCCGTTGTCGACAAGGTTGTAGATAAGAGGGGTACTCGAAAGGTTGCAACCGCGTATCTGGAGTATCTATATAGTCCGATCGGTCAGGAAATTGCGGCCCGCCATTATTACCGCCCTCGTAACAAGGAAATTGCGGCCAAGTACAGCGGGAATTTCGCCAAGGTCAAATTGTTTACCATCGACCAGGTTTTTGGTGGCTGGGACAAAGCTCAGAAGACCTATTTTGGCGATGGCGGCGTGTTTGACCAAATCATCACTAAGAAATAAACCGTTAATTTAGGTTGCAGATTATTCCGGTACCAACAGGTACCGGAAACCTTAAGTCTGTCAAAGTTTCTTATATTCAATTCGATATAAGCAAAGACGAATTTCGTCTTTTGCTGGCATAAGGCATGCCCTAGACTGCAAGTCCCAACCTTGGAGGCAAAACCATGAAAACATCAAAAATTCGTTCGCTGATTGGTGCCACGGTATCAGCAATGCTGTTTGCGTCGACAAGCGCTGCTCTTGCGCAGACCTCAATTCTAAATGTCTCCTACGATGTTTCGCGTGAACTCTATAAGGATATCAATCCAGCATTTGTTGCTAGCTGGCAGGCTAAGGGCAATGCACCAGTTACGATTAATCAGTCGCATGGTGGTTCCAGCAAGCAGGTGGGCGCAGTTATTGCCGGCCTGGAAGCAGACGTGGTCACTATGAACCAGGTGCCTGACATCCAGAAGTTGGTGCAGAGCGGTCTAGTGAAACCTGATTGGGAAAAGCGTCTTCCTAACAACGCGGCACCCTACACAACCACCTCAGTTTTCCTGGTGCGTAAGGGAAATCCAAAAAATATCAAGGATTGGCCAGATCTCGTCCGTCAGGGGGTAGAAGTGATTGTGCCCAACCCTAAGACATCAGGTAATGGTCGTTATACCTATCTGGCTGCCTGGGGATTTGCCATCAAGAACTACAAATCTGAAGAAAGTGCCAAAGAGTTTGTGAAGGCCCTGTTCAAGAATGTGCCCGTGCTTGATGGAGGAGGTCGTGGAGCAACCACGACATTTACCCAACGTAATGTCGGTGACGTACTCGTGACCTTTGAAAACGAAGCAATTTTGCTTGATAAGGAAGTGGGTGGCGACCAGTTCGATATCGTTTATCCGAGTCTTTCAATAGACGCCCCGGCCCCCGTGACCGTTGTTGATAAGGTCGTCGATAAGAAGGGCACCCTCAAAGTTGCAACGGCTTACCTGGAGTATCTGTGGACACCCGAAGGTCAGGAAATTATTGCAAAACATTACCTGCGTCCGCGTAATCAAGCAGTTCTCAAGAAGTATTCAAAAACCTTCCCTCAGGTCAATACATTCACTGTAGAAAAATTGCTGGGTGGTTGGGAGAAAGTTCAGAAAGAGCAGTTCTCTGATGGCGGTATTTACGACCAGATAGTGGTGAAACGATGATTAAACCGCTTTTCAAGCAAAGCGTAATCCCGGGGTTCGGTGTAACCCTGGGTTTTACCTTGGCTTATCTGGGGCTGATTGTTCTGATTCCTCTTTCGGCAGTGATCTGGAAAACAACAGATCTTAGCTGGCTGCAATTCTGGGAAACGATTAGCGAACCACGTGTAGTGGCCTCATTAAAATTGAGCTTTGGTGCTGCATTAATTGCAGCCGCTATAAATGCCTTTTTTGGCATGATTTTGGCCTGGGCCTTGGTTAGATATAGCTTCCCGGGCAAGAAGATCGTTGATACGCTGGTCGATCTGCCGTTTGCATTGCCGACAGCTGTAGCCGGTATTGCTTTGACAGCAATTTACGCCAAAAACGGCTGGCTAGGGCAATTCCTGGAAACACTGGGTCTGAAAATCGCCTTTACGCCGATTGGCATCATGATTGCCCTGATCTTCATTGGCTTGCCATTTGTGGTCAGGACGGTGCAACCGGTACTCGAAGATCTGGATAAGGAAATCGAAGAAGCAGCGGCCAGCCTGGGCGCTAATCGAGCACAGACGATATTTAAAGTCGTGCTGCCAATTATCTTGCCAGCCTTATTAACCGGATTTGCACTAGCCTTTGCCCGTGCTGTTGGTGAATATGGTTCAGTGATTTTCATTGCCGGAAATTTGCCGATGGTTTCTGAAATTGCTCCCTTAATGATCATTACAAAATTAGAGCAGTATGACTATTCGGGGGCGACATCTATCGCTGTCGTCATGCTGATCCTGTCATTTTTTTTGTTGCTGGTTGTTAATACGCTTCAGGCATGGACAGCTAAAAGAACAGGAAGGGAAGTGTAATGGCTGGTGGTATCTCTGCGGCTATAGGCGCTAAGTCCATACGCGGCAATCAGAAACTTAACGACGCGACTCAGGAAACTCCATGGGTGCGCAGAATAGTCATTGGAACGGGAT
>JBPCSW010000327.1:0-3513 GCA_051006675.1 Fluviibacter sp. | reverse complement strand
ACAGCGGTACGTAGATCATCACCATGATGAGCCCCGCTTTATGCTGGGAGCTACCTGGTTGCAGCGCCTCACAGATACCACTGATGATGGCGGCAGTGGGCAGGCTGAGAAACAAGCCAATGATCAGGCCAGCAGCAAACAGTTGAAATGTGAGTGACAGGTTATCCATGGTCAGGATTTTAACGCGGGTTCCTTGATGGGTAGATTCACCAATGCTGCAAAACCAGCCAGGGCCATATCGGCATACCACATGGCATCCAGGTTGCCGAACTCCACCATGGCCACGCCACCAAGATAGGCACCAAAGAATGCGCCAACCTGATGTGAGAGCATGGAGATGCCAAAAAGGGTGGCCAGATAGCGCAAGCTAAAGAGCTTGCCAACGATGGCCGCTGTGGGTGGTACGGTGGCCAGCCAGGTAAAGCCCAGACCAGCGGCGAAAATGTAATAGGTGAGTTCGGTTTTTGGCATGAGCAGATAAGCAACGATAAGTAGCGCACGGCTACCGTACATGACCGCAAGAATGTATTTGCTGCGATACCGCGCCACGCATTGGCCCGCATACAGGCTACCGAAGATATTACTCAGGCCAATGATCGCCAATGCACCACTAGCTACGGAGTCTGGTAAACCGCAGAGACTAACTTCACCGGGTAGATGCGTCACCAGAAAGGCGATATGAAAGCCACAGGTAAAAAAGCCCAGGTTCAATAAAAAGTAGTTGGGGTTGCCGAGTGCGCCGCAAATGGTTTTGCCAAAGGAATCTGCCGGGGACAAATTCTGTGGGTGCGTGTGTATGGTTTTAGCGCCCGTCAGCCGATTGATCAAGGGGAGCGCGCTCAGTGAAATAATGGCCATGCCCCAGAGTGAACCAGCCCATCCAATGGTCTGGATCAACCCTTGGAAAATCGGTGCGCCGATGAACTGGCCGAGGGAGCCACCGGCATTGATAACGCCAGAGGCCGGGCCGCGTGCCTCAGCAGGTATGCGTTGTGCAGTGGCACCGATGAGTACCGAGAAACCGCCAATGCCCGAGCCGATGGCAACAAATAAGCCTAGGCTGACGATAAGACCAAAACCGGACAGCATAAAAGGCGTAAGGGCACTGCCCAGTGCCAGGAGCAGTAAACCAAAGACCAGTACTTTGCTCGGGCCGTATCGATCCGATAGCAACCCCGCAAAAGGTTGCGCCAGCCCCCAGGTGAACTGCCCTATAGCCAGTGCCAAGCTTATCGCCACGATACCAATCTCGCTGGCGGAGTTAATGGGCGCGACAAACAGCCCCAGTGATTGGCGCGTGCCCATGGTCACCATGAGAATGCCTGCCGCCGCGAGGGTCACGGTCATGGCGTGTGGAGCAGAAAGTGCTTTGCGGATGTTACCGAACATGATGACTACTGATTAACTCTGACGTGTTGGTTTAAAGGGTCGTTGCCAGAGTGGTGCTAATGCCCAAAGTGCCAGAACGGGGCCTGGCAGCAGTAGCCAGGCAATATACATGTTGACTGTGCCAACCAGCGCAGTGCCCAGTTGGATTGACACCATGCCAATGGTAAAGCCGATGGCATTCTGCAAGGCCAAGGCACTGCCCACAATATCCGGCGGTGCTGCCTTGGCCGACAAGGCCGAGAATTGCGGCGAATCAGCAACCACGGTGGCACCCCAGAAAAGTAATAAGGCAAGTATCCACCCGGGGTGGTCGATGGGCATCAAGGGGAATAGGGCACAACTGATCACGGACCCCGTTAAAGCAAAGGCAGCAACCCGGGCACTGCCAAATCGCTGACTGAGCTTGCCGCCCAACATACAGCTAAGTGCGCCGATGCCTACGACCAGAAAAGCAATGCCGGATTGCGCGGGCGTGTTGGCCTGCGCCAGACCGCTAACGACCACGAGCGCTGGTACGAGTGTCCACAGTGCATACACTTCCCACATGTGGCCGAAATAGGCGAGTGCGGAGGCACGAAATTGTGGAATGGTGAATGCTGTCAGTACGTGCCCTAGGCTCAGCCGTGATTTGCCGGGTTGACGTTTCAGGTGCGGGCCATCACCCAGAGCCCAGATCATGCCCGCAGCGATAACGGCCAGCACAGAAGACACCAGGATCGATGATTGCCAGGACCAATTCGCACCCGCCAGGCGAATACCATGGGGCAGTGCGGTGCCCAGTGTCAACATGGCGAGGAGTTGCGCCAGGGTGTGACCGGCACGGTCCGGTGCCCAGCTAACGACCATCTTCATGCCAAGCGGGTAAACGCCTGCCAGCGAAAAACCTACGGCAAAGCGCCAGATCAACCCGCTGGAAAGTCCGTCGGCACTGAGCGCGAAGAGTGCATTGAATAGGGCGCCCAATAATGCGGATACCGTAAAGATGCGGCTGGCTTCAAAGCGGTCGGCCAGCCCGCTGAGTGAAAAGGTGAGCGTGCCGGCAATAAAGCCCAGTTGTACCGCATTGGTCAGTAAACCGATGTCCGCTTCGCTAATGCCCCAGTTCTGCATAAGGTTTCCGGCAGCGCTATTGGCAGAAAACCAGAGTGAGGTGCCAAAAAGTTGGGCGACCACAATGACCAGAATAGGGGATTTAAAAAGGTGCATTGATGCATCCTACCCGAAGCGCCGGGCTTGCCGGTAAAGGCATTCTTGAAAGTTTTTGTGTGGCTTGTCAGCTAGCTGAAAGTTTTAGCGAGGAAAGTTGTGCCATGCATATTTACAAATGCGTGGATTTGTTACAGGATGCAGAACAACTCCATAATTATGGAGTCAAAAGAACAAACCGGGAGACAGAAGTATGAGCAAGCGCGTAGCCTATGTAACGGGTGGTATGGGTGGTATCGGCACCTCGATTTGTCAACGACTGGCCAAAGATGGCTTTACTGTGGTGGCAGGCTGTGGACCGAACTCGCCACGTAAAGACAAGTGGCTGGCCGAGCAGAAGGCGCTGGGTTATGACTTCATCGCCTCGGAAGGTAACGTGGCCGATTGGGATAGCACCGTAGCTGCCTTCGAAAAAGTGAAGAAAGAAGTCGGCGAAATCGACGTTCTAGTTAATAACGCAGGCATCACGCGTGACGGTATGTTCCGCAAGATGACGCGTGAAGCATGGGATGCGGTGATCGACACCAACCTGAACTCGATGTTCAACGTCACCAAGCAGGTTGTCGATGGCATGATTGATCGCACTTGGGGTCGGATCATCAACATTTCGTCGGTGAACGGTCAGAAGGGTCAGATGGGTCAGGTGAACTACTCCACCGCCAAGGCTGGTATGCATGGTTTTACCATGGCTCTGGCGCAGGAAGTTGCCAGCAAGGGCGTGACGGTAAACACCGTATCGCCAGGCTATATCGGCACCGATATGGTGAAAGCCATTCGTGAAGATGTTCTGGAAAAGATCATTGCCGGTGTGCCGGTGAAGCGTCTGGGTACGCCGGAAGAAATCGCTTCGATCGTTTCTTGGCTGGCTGGCCCGGATGGTAGCTTCTCTACCGGTGCGGACTTCTCGCTAAACGGCGG
>JBPCSW010000326.1:0-4793 GCA_051006675.1 Fluviibacter sp. | reverse complement strand
AGAATTCCTTGGAAACCGAGCGCGTCCCGGTTTCTGAATTTGCCCACTTTCTAGCCGACTAATCTTATGCGTAAACCTCGCCTTAGCCGCCTGTTAAACCAGCTCTTGATGGGCTGTTTAGTTGCCGGATCGCTGGCTGCCTGTAGCACTTTGGACCGCAAGAATGCGGTGCCACAAGAATTGATGACAAAGAGCTATATAGAAGGTATGCCCGGGGTGCGCTATAAGGTTGCGTCACGAACAGGCTTGCAGGCCATGGTCGACGATATTCGGGTAGGCCAGGAGAAACCTGAGGCGTTTCTCGATCGTGTGAATGACAGTTATCTGGCCCTTTCAGGTGTTGGCGACTACGGTGCCTTGGGGGCATGTTTGCTAACCGGCTGGACAGAACGGGGTGATCGTCCGGAGTTTAGCCTGGTCACCGGTGTGAGCACGGGTGCCATGATTGCCCCCTTTGCCTACCTGGGCTCAGATTACGACTATGTGCTCAAACGGACGTTTACCGATGTTGACCAGAAAGATATTTTTATCGAGCTGGGTTTAACCGGCGCCTTATTTGGCGATGCGTTTGCCGATACGTCGCCACTTTACAAGTTGATATCCGAATTCATTACACCTGAGCTCCTGCAAAAAATTGCTTTTGAATATACGGTTCGTAACCGCTGGTTGGTCGTAGCAACCACCAATCTGGATGCCGGTGTGCCTGTTCTCTGGAATATGGGCAAACTGGCTGCTGTAGGTACGCCCGAGTCGCTGCAACTCTTCAGAAAAATTCTTCTGGCCTCGGCCGCTATTCCGGGCGCATTTCCGCCTGTGATGATCGATGTCATGGCGGATGGTAAGCATTACCAGGAGATGCATGTTGATGGTGGTGCATCGACTGAGTTGTTTCTTTACCCGTCTGCGCTAAGCGAGATGGCCTTGAAAGAGGGCGTGGTTACAAAATTCAGAAACCGACAGGCTTATATTATTCGCAATGCCCGACTCGATTCTGATTGGCGCCAGATAGAGCGCAACACCCTCAGCATTATGGGTAGAGCGGTTGATCAGCTGATTCAGTCGCAGGGGGGCGGTGATATTTATCGCACCTATTTGGTTACCCAACGTGATGGCGTGCATTTCAACCTCGCTTATATCGGCCCTGATTTTAAGGTGCCGCATAAGAAAGAGTTTGATCGCCATTACATGAATGCGTTGTTTGACTACGCCAGAAACCTTAGCCGGGCGGGTTACCCATGGGCGCATTCGCCACCGGGATATGACTTACCGCTTAAAGAAGCGGTAAACCGCCAGGTGCTTCGTCAGGATCAAGCTTTAAAAAACTATAGAGCCCAGAATAAGGCTTTATCAAAACCAGCCCAATAAATAAAAAACCCCTGCCAATTACTTGGCAGGGGCAACCGGTTGGGGCCGGGGTGGGAATGTCTGATTTTTACTGATTCTTACTGAATCTGCTGGATACCTGCCAGCACCCAACCGCCTTGGCCTGTAACAGGCTTGGTCAGGTGCCACATTTCATCAATGGCCACGGGTGCTGCATTGGCTTCTTCCCGCACTGTGCCGGTAAAGCGCACACTCACCACGTAGCGTTGAGCTTCTTCAGCCACTTCCAGAATCTCGGCGTTCAGAGAAACGATATCGGTCTTTTGCGGAGCGCCGTTACGTTGGTCAAGATCCATGCGAATTTCGGCAAACATTTCTGGTGAGGTAAATTCGCGGATATCGGCGAGGTCACCGGCATCGTGCGCTGCCTGCAGGCGAATAAAGCCAACCTTGGCATTACGGATAAAGCCTTCCGTGTCAAAGTTGGCTGGGATGTTGCTAGATTGGCTGACACTGCCGCCACTCAGGTCATTGGCCTGATACATCGACGCCGGTGCATTGTAGGGCGCGCCGGCACCGGCCATGCTGGCTTGCTGACCAGCCGCACGTTTGCGCAGGAAGTAGCCAACCACTGCCATAACAGCAAACGCGATCAGTGCAAACATCAGCATATTGGCCAGCTCTTCACCGAAGCCAAAGTGGCTCGCCAGGGCAGCTAAACCAAGACCCGCTGCCAAGCCAGCTAATGGACCCATCCAAGAACGCTTGGGCTGCGCAGCGGGTGTTGCAGCACCAGGTGCTTTAGCCGCGGCGGGTGCCGTAGCCGATGGTGCAGCCGTAGCTGCAGGCTTGCTCACCGGAGCCATCTGGCGTTGCATACCGAAAGATTTGCCACCGCCAACACGGGCTGCTTCGGCATTACCTACTGCCATCGTCAGGCCAACGGCAAGCGCTGCGGCGAAAAGGGCAATACGTTTCATAAGTCTCTCCTTGGGTGGGACTACGTAAGTTTTGATGAGCATAATCGTAAAAGTGCACGCAATTATTAGCGAATCCTTAATAAAGCGATAGAAATGCCCTAAAAAAGTGCGGCCTTTGGGCATACCCCGACGTGGCGCCTTCGGATATAATCACCGGTTTTGCAAGTCTAGCCTTTATTCATTAGGAACGAATTCAATGAGCACCACCGAAACCGTGCAGGAAGCGTCGCCACTGGAGCGCACAATCGAACTGACCGTTGCCGCTAAAGAAGTTGAAGCCGCAACCGATGCCCGCCTGGCGCGCATGGGCAAAACCCTGAAGATCGCCGGTTTCCGTCCGGGCAAAGTGCCAGCCAAGGTCGTTAAACAGCACCACGGCCTGCAGGCCCGTGAAGAAGCGCTGAATGAACTCGTTGGCCGCGCCTACGGCGAAGCCATTACGGCTCAGAAGCTCAAAGTTGCCGGTTACCCACGTATCGAGCCTAAAGGCGACGAAACGGGTGACACGCTCACATTCGTAGCAACCTTTGAATTGTTCCCGGAATTTACATTGGCTGATGTATCGTCGGCAGAGATCGAGCGTCCGGTGCATGAAGTTATCGCTGCTGACGTTGATAAGACGCTGGAAATCCTGCGTAAGCAACGCGTCCGTTACGAAAACGCAGACCGTGCCGCCCAGAAGGAAGACCGTGTCGTTATCGACTTCCTGGGTAAGAAAGACGGCGTACCGTTTGCCGGTGGCGAAGCTAAAGACTACCCAATGGTTGTAGGCAAGGGCACGCTGCTGCCTGAGTTCGAAGCTGCTATCGAAGGTTGCACCGCTGGTACCGCTAAAACTTTTGACCTCACCTTCCCGGCTGAATACGGCAACACCGAGCTGGCTGGTCAGACCGTTCAGTTTGATCTGAACGTCAAGCAAGTTCAGGGCCCGGTCATTCCGGAACTGGACGAAGAGTTTGTTAAAGCCCTGGGCGTTGAAAGCGGCAAGGCAGATGATCTGCGCGCCGAAGTTGAGAAGAATCTCAAGGGCGAAGTGAAGAAGCGCATTCATCAGCGCGTACGCGAAGCCGTGATGGAAAAGCTGGATGACCTGAATCCGATCACCGTGCCTAAGGCCATGATCGAGCAGGAAACCTACCGCATGATGCAGAACACCCGCGAAGAAATGAAACAGCGCGGCATGAAGGGCGATATCCCGATGCAGCCTGAGTGGTTTACTGATCGTGCTGCACCACGTGTGCGCATGGGCTTGATCCTGGCGCAACTGGTTGAGAACGAAAAGCTGGTCGCTACCGAAGATCAGATCAACGCCCGTATTGCTGAAATGGCAGAAACCTATCAGCACCCGGCCGAAGTGATCGAGTGGTACAAGCAAGATCCACAGCGTCTGTCGGGTATTGAATCCGAAGTGCTGGAAGAAAATGTCGTGGCTTGGGTTCTGGCCCGCGCCAAGGTGACCGAGAAGGCCATCGATTTCGACGAAATCATGGGCCAGCAAGGCGTCTGATCCCCTGTTTTAATTAACAGATGATCATTAAATCGGCCGGGTTCGCCCGGCCGGTTGCATTAGTGGCATATGAAACTGCGCTAAGTCATTGATTTCGGAAATTCGCTCCCTAAATAGGGGGTGTTTCTGCGGAAAATCTTGTCAGAAGCTGTTCAAATGCATGAAAAAGTGCCGTATTTGCGGCATGATTACACTCAATATCCGTAATACCCCCTCAGGAGCACACATGTTTACCCATAACAGCCTCGTTAACACCCTGGTTCAGACCCAACCGGACCCACAAGCGATTGGTTTGGTGCCTATGGTCGTAGAACAGAGCGGTCGTGGTGAGCGTGCTTTTGATATCTATTCCCGTCTGCTTAAAGAGCGCGTGGTCTTCCTGGTGGGCCCGGTCAACGATATGAGTGCCAACCTGGTGGTTGCGCAGTTGCTCTTCCTCGAAGCCGAGAACCCGGATAAAGACATTCACCTGTATATCAACTCACCAGGTGGTTCGGTCACGGCTGGGCTGTCGATCTACGACACCATGCAATTCATCAAGCCGGACGTATCAACCCTGTGCCTGGGCCAGGCGGCCTCCATGGGTGCCTTCCTGCTCACAGCGGGTGCCAAGGGCAAGCGTTTCTCGCTACCGAACTCGCGCGTCATGATTCACCAGCCGCTGGGTGGTTTCCAGGGTCAGGCATCGGATATCGAAATTCACGCCAAAGAAATCCTTTCGCTGCGTGCCAAGCTCAACAACATGCTGGCGCAGCATACAGGCCAGGATGTAGAACGCATTGAGCGTGATACCGATCGCGATAACTTCATGTCGGCCGATGAAGCCGTGGCCTACGGCCTGATCGACAAAGTGATCGGCAACCGAGCAGCTGCCTAAGCGTTGAATAAAGAATTTGAAGGATAGGAAATGACCAAAGACAAACAGAGCGACGCCAACAAGGATTCTGAAAAGCCCTTGTACTGCTCCTTCTGCGGCAAGAGCC
>JBPCSW010000325.1:0-3740 GCA_051006675.1 Fluviibacter sp. | reverse complement strand
TGAACGGGATGTCTGATGACCACTTGCCGCAGGTGCAGGGCCAAATGTGGGTGACCGGGGCGCAGTGGTGCGACTTCGTGTCGTATGACCCGCGCCTGCCGCCAGGCATGGAAATGTACATTCAGCGCATCCCCCGCGACGATGATTACATCGCGTTGCTTGAGGGCCACGTGCGAGTGTTTTTGGCTGAAGTTGACGAAACAATCGAGACCCTTGAGGAGAAACTGAAATGAACTTGGAACACGCGAATGCCGCACTGTTTGCCGCCTTGTCTGCGGCGCAGGGTGAAGTCGAGAACGCCACGAAGGGTTCTGTGAACCCGCACTTCAAGTCGCGGTACGCCGACCTTGCCGAAGTGCTGAACACGGTGCGCCCGACGTTTGCCAAGCACGGCCTTGGCCTGATGCAGTCCACCTCGTTTGACGGTGCGCTGGTCAGTGTCCACACCGTGCTGACGCACAAGGAAGGCGGCTATGTGACCTCGCAGGCGTCCTGCACGCCCGCCAAGACCGACGCACAGGGCGTGGGAGCGGCGACAACGTACCTGCGCCGGTATGCACTGGCGGCAATGGCTGGCGTGGCTCAGGAGGACGATGACGGCAACGCAGCGGCTCACAACAAGCCGGCTAGCAAGCCCAACACCCCGCCCCCGCCCAACAGCGACGAACTGAACTCGCTCATCATCAACATTGGGATGTGCGACAACCTGGAGGACTTGCGTCGGATGTATGACGATGCGGGTCGATTGAGCGAGTACGAGGCGGGCATCGCCCGCAATGCAGCGCGTCAGCGCAAGGCCAAACTGGAGGCAAGCAAGTGAACGTGATTTTCGTGGCAGGGCGCGTAGCCCAAGATGCAGAACTGAAGCAGACCGGCGCGGGTAAGCCTGTGCTGAACTTCAAGGTAGTCACCAACGTGGGGTACGGCGAGAAGCGTCACCCGCTGTGGATTGACTGCTCGCTGTGGGGTGCGCGGGCTGAGAAGCTCGCGTCGTACATCACCAAGGGAAAGCCGGTGACCGTGCATGGAACCTTTGACATCCGCGCCTACTCAGGCAAGAACGGCCCCGGTGCATCCATCACTTGCGACGTGGCTGACGTTGAACTGCAAGGTGGCGGTCAGCAGGAAACTGCCGCTGCCCCGCAAGGCCAAATCCGCAAGCCGGAGATGACGCCCAGCAGTTGGGACAACGGTGGCGATGACATTCCGTTCAGCTTTGCGTACTGGATTCCCGCTGGCCTGCTGGGCCTGATGGTGCTGGGCGCATCTGCCGGTCACTTGGTGGCGTAGCCATGAAACGCTGCTTTAAGTGCGGCGTGGAGAAGCCGGTAGAGTTTTTCTACCGGCATCCCCAAATGGCAGACGGACATCTTGGCAAATGCAAAGACTGCACGAAGCACGATGTCGCGCAAAATTATCAGGCTAGGCGGCAACAATATGCCGAATACGAGCGCAACAGGTTTCAGCGTCCTGAAAGAAAGGAAAAGGCCGTTGGATATCATCGGAATGCCGCTTTACGGAACCCCGAAAAAGCATTTGCCCGTCATGCTATCAGCAACGCTATTCGGGACGGAAGGTTGCACAGGAAGCCTTGCGAGGTTTGCGGAAACGCCAAATCTGAAGGCCATCATCCTGATTACTCTAAGCCGTTAAGCGTTATGTGGCTTTGCCGTAAACATCACTTGGAGCAGCATGGAAAACAAGCTTATGAGTTTGCCCAACAGGCACAACACAAATGAAAAATTACCGTTCTAGTCGGTATAGACAGCAACTGGTGCTGGCAGCGGAAGAGGCCGCTGCTCGCATCTTGGTGGAGCATCGCACGGGTGCGCTGTTCCCCCATCACCAAACGGTAAAGCTATTGCGGGCTGCATGGCTAGCAGGCCACAAGGCAGCACGCCAGGAGACCAAGGATGAATGATTCAACGATGTTTGCACGGTACAAAGAAGCCGCTGTCCGCGCAGATGACACGATTGCCGCGCTTCAGACCGTCATCACGACGCAGCGGGAAGTTATTGACTTGCTGCACGCGAAGATTGGTCACATGGAACAGCAGATGGATGAACTGAGGGCTGCGCTGTGAAACATCAGCTTGGTTACATTATTCATTTGGCGAAAGTAGCCAATTTTGACATTGAACTTTGGAAAACACCGTTTGGCTGCGAGGCAAAAGGCACGCACGAAGAACTTGAACGATTTGCCAACCTATGTTTTGAAATTGAGCGCGAGGCGTGTGCGCGGCTGTGCGAAGACGAGGCAATAGGCGCATCGCGGACGCATCAAAAGTACAGCGACCATTACGCAGCCGTCATTCGCGCAAGGGGGCAGGAATGAATGTTTATGTTGTGATTTCAGACAACCGAGATGCTGGCACATCAATCATCGGCGTATATCGCCACCTCAAAGATGCCGAAGCCGCAATAAAGGCCGCAATTTATGGCGGTTATATGTGGATTTCTGAAGAGGAACTAGTGGAGGGAGAGACATGAAACGCCACCCCGGCTACATCATCGGAAACCACTGGCTGGAAGCCGCTTACGAGCGCATCTGCACGGGCGAGGAAGTAAATGCTGTGCTGGCTGAGTATGGGTGGGTGCGAATGGAGTTCGTCAACGCAGCCACTGAAATGGAGCGCGAGGCGTGCGCGAAGGTGTGTGAGGAAATTGAATCGCACCACACTATCCGCTGGCGCGTTGAGCATGATTCAGATTTGCAGGGTCGGGCAACTGGCGCAGCTGAGTGTGCCGAGGCCATCCGGGCAAGGGGACAGGCATGAACACAACACTCAATAAAATACGCCAGCATCAACCTTGTCCAGACGGCTGGGAAAAGCTGCTGAAAGCGTTGGGCAAGACGAAGCCAGATGACGAACCACTGTCACTCATCACCATTTTGGAAAGCAACGGCTTGCGAGACGCCATTTGGTGTTTGCGTGCCGCTGACAATTGCGACCATGAGGTGCGGTTGTTTGCGGTGTGGTGCTCACGACAGGTACAGCATCTTATGATTGACCAGCGGAGCATTGCTGCAATTGATGTTGCAGAACGATTTGCAAAGGGAAATGCAACGAGTTTTGAATTGGCTGCGGCAGAATCTGCGGCATGGGATGCGGCAGAATCTGTGGCGCGGGGTGCAACATCTGCAACGAATGGTGCGCCGTGGGATGCGGCGTGGGCTGCGGCGTGGGCTGCGGCGCGGGCTGCGGCGCGGGCTGCGGCAAGGAATGCAGTGGAATCCGTGGCATGGGCTGCGGCATGGGATGCGGCAGAATTTGCGGAAATCGCTGCAATGAAAGGTGCAAATTGGGATTTAGAGGAATCCAAGTTTCGAGAGGTGTTCGCATGAACGTGGTCGAATTACCCAAGCGGGTGAACCAAGATGTCGTTGACATTCTTGAACAGTGGCTTAAGCAAGCCAAGGACGGTGAACTGCAAACCGTATCGCTTGTTTCGTTGCGCTTGGACAACTCATGGCAGACAGCAGCGTCTAGCACAAGCGATAACCTGCGCGACTGCGCCATGCTCATTGAACTCGCTATCCGGCGCATGGGGTTTGCCATGAAGGGGCCAGAATGACCATTCCCCGCGAACGCAGCATTGCCGTCGTGCGGACTGAGCAGTTTCTGCTGGCGCTCTGCGACAAACACAAGACTCCACGAGTGCCGGAACATATCCGCGAGCAGGCACGCTTTCTGCTGCGCCATTACCCCACCCGGCTAGACATGGACACGATTTCCATG
>JBPCSW010000324.1:0-2806 GCA_051006675.1 Fluviibacter sp. | reverse complement strand
TATCCGCCAAAGTGGCGAGGAACCCGTTGTAGTTGAATATCTCAAAAATCCACTAACTCGCAGCGAACTCGTATCATTAATTAAATCGATAGGAATTGACCCAAGAGATTTACTGCGGCGCAAGGGGACACCCTACGAGGAATTAAAGCTCGACGATCCGAAGTGGTCGAATGATCAAATCCTCGATTTCATGGTTTCACATCCAATACTCATTAATCGGCCGATCGTCGTGACGTCAAAGGGTGCGCGCCTTTGCCGGCCCTCAGAAGAGGTATTGGGGATACTTCCAAACCCTAATATCGGGAAGTTTGTCAAAGAAGATGGTGAAGTGATTGATACTGCTACCGCTCTATAATTGAGACTTCTGGCCTGAGGGAGAAATATAAATGGCGCATATTCAGGTTTTTGATCCAGCCCTGTGTTGCAGCACTGGCGTCTGCGGGACGGATGCTGATCAGACGCTTATCAATTTTTCTGCCGACATGGATTGGGCGAAGCTCAAAGGTGTGCAGATCGAGCGATATAAACTCGCTAAAGAGCCTACAGCATTTGCTGAAAATCTTACTGTTAAGGCGTTTCTAGAGCGTTCAGGCGCTGAAGCTCTTCCACTAGTTCTCGTTGATGGTGAGATCGCTTTGGCGGGCCGTTATCCGAACCGTGATGAGCTATCTCGCTGGGCTGAGCTTTCGGGATCAACAACTGCCCCAGCCGCATCTGGATGCTGCGGACCTAAAAGTAGCTGCTGCTAAGGGGCAAGGCCATGCAATTTATGGATAACCCACCACACTTCATCTTTTTTACGGGAAAAGGTGGCGTCGGGAAAACATCAATTGCTTGCGCTAGCGCAGTTCGCCTTGCTGACGCCGGGCGGAAAACCTTGCTCGTCAGCACCGACCCGGCATCTAATGTTGGCCAAGTATTTGGGGCTAAAATTGGCAATACAATTACCCCGATACCCGGTGTTCCAATTCTATCTGCCCTAGAAATTGATCCTCAAGCGGCGGCGCAAGCCTATCGAGACAGAATTGTAGGGCCTGTGAGGGGTACTCTACCCGAAAGCGTCGTCAAGGGGATTGAGGAACAGTTGTCAGGGGCTTGCACAACTGAGATCGCAGCCTTCGATGAGTTTACCGCACTCCTCATCGACCAAGATATAACTGCCAAATTCGACCATATCATTTTCGATACGGCGCCTACAGGCCACACCATAAGACTACTGCAACTTCCCGGCGCTTGGAGCGGTTTTTTAGAGGCTGGCAAGGGCGACGCCTCCTGCCTCGGTCCTCTGGCGGGGCTAGAAAAGCAAAAGTCTCAATACAAGGCCGCAGTGGAAGCTCTGAAGGACCCTTCAAAAACGCGCCTCGTGCTTGTTGCCCGTGCTCAATCATCAACATTGCGTGAAGCTGCTCGGACACATGCTGAGTTAAAAGATATTGGCATCGGTCAGCAATATCTGGTCATCAATGGCGTGCTTCCGAAGTGCGAAGCACAACAGGGGACACTTTCAAGCGCAGTCTTCAAGCGGGAACAAGCGGCTCTCGCAGACATGCCAGAGGCAATTGTCGATCTCCCCAGAGATACAATTTCCCTAAAACCGTTTAACTTTGTAGGTCTAGCTGCCCTAAGAGACCTAGAAATAGAGTTCAATCTTCAGGCCCAAGAGCAAACAAACCAAGAGTTCACTAATCAAGAATACCCATCATTATCCACGTTAGTCGACGAAATAGAAGCTGATGGGCATGGCCTTATCATGCTCATGGGTAAGGGCGGAGTTGGTAAAACGACTATTGCTGCTGCGGTAGCAGTCGAATTAGCTGGTCGAGGGCATCAGGTTCACCTGACGACATCCGATCCCGCCGCTCACCTTGCCGAAACCCTGCATGGCTCAATGCCTAAGCTTTGCGTTGACCGCATTGATCCACACGCAGAGACGGAAAGGTATCGGGCCGAGATACTGGCTGCCAAAGGCAAGGACCTAGATATCGAAGGCCGCGCCTTGCTTGAGGAGGATCTGCGTTCTCCGTGCACCGAAGAAAACGCTGTGTTTCAGGCGTTCTCAAGGATCATCAAAGAAGCTGGCAAGAAATTCGTTGTTATGGACACGGCCCCTACCGGCCACACTCTGCTTTTGCTGGACGCGACTGGTGCATATCACCGCGAAGTCGCCAGAATGCTTGATCCAAAGGGCACTCACTATACTACGCCGATGATGCAGCTTCAGGACCCGAAGCAAACAAAGGTATTGCTGGTTACGCTTGCCGAAACGACGCCAGTCCTTGAGGCGGCGAACCTTCAAGAGGACCTGCGCCGTGCGAAGATTGAGCCATGGGCTTGGGTGGTCAACAATAGTATTTTAGCAGCGAAACCAAAATCACCATTCTTAATTATCAGGGCCAAGCACGAGCGAGATGAGATCGACACGGTGACTACACGCTATGCTCACCGCTATGCAGTCGTCCCTCTAATGGCAAAGGAGCCTGTTGGCGTCGAACTCCTTCGTGATCTTGCTGCGCGCCCCAAATGTAACCCTAAGTGATTGGCCGACAGCAATGGCGCACGATCTCGAACTAGAACTCGCCAAAGCTAAGGCGACTGCCGCTTATAATGCCGCGTCTGATTATTTTGATCATCCAGTTGCATCGTTCTGGCATCGCTTTGGTAGGCAAACAGTCGATCAGATCAACATCCGTTCAGGCCAGAACATACTCGATGTCTGCTGCGGTAGTGGAGGATCAGCAATTCCTGCCGCTGAAGTGACTGGCCCAACTGGGCGAGTTGTCGCCGTTGATATTGCTGACCAGCTCCT
>JBPCSW010000323.1:0-11258 GCA_051006675.1 Fluviibacter sp. | reverse complement strand
TGCCTGGACCGTTTGCGAGAACAACGTAACCGGGTTCATTCAGCACATGATCCGCAAGCGCAAGCAAAAATACCTGGTACCCAAAAACCAGATTGCGTTCCTCAAAGATCTCGGGAGTAATACCAACGTCTTCCAGGATTATGGCTGGCGTAACGTCGGAACCATCTTTAAGACCAATTTGCTGGAGTATGGTATCCAGTATCTGAGTGAAAAGATTGATGAGGAAGTCGATGAAGAAGGTAATATCAAACGGGTACGCTATGGTATTGAACGAATACCGGATCTGATGATTCTAAAAGAGATGCAAGCATACCGTGATGGAATGAACGTCGATAGATTAATTGCGTACTGTGCACTTATTGCATTTGCTAAAGTACAGCAGTCCAATCGTGGTAATGCAAAAAAAGTCGAATATGAAAACCCTGACAAGGCACAAATGTCAAATAATATGAGTAAATTAAATATGACCCCCTTCCGTAATCTCGGTAGACATAAACCTGTTGTTGACGAGAAATACAAAGTCAAACGTAATCCGTATAAGAACCTGCGCTAATGGAACCTATTGAAGAATCAATGACACTTTCTCCCAAAGAAAGTATTGTGAACATCCTGGGTCGGTTGTTCAACAACGGTCACATCTCAGGTGACGAACTAGCGATGATGCAAATGGAACTGGTTGCTCGCAATCCTGAACCTCAACCGATCAGTATCCCGGATGAAACGCTTCAGGAGCTAGTAAACCGAATGAGGGAAGCTGATGCAAAACATAAAAGAGATCCTCAAGGATTAAGAACTTGGGGTAGTGCTGGTATATCTCCTTTACATGGAAGTAACCCATTTACTATTCCTGCAAGTGGTTCGGTTGGTATAGGACGCACTACATCATCATCAGCCACATTGAGTGTTTATCCTGATGCTGATACACCTTCTCCTTCGTCTTTCAGGTATCCATTAGGCACAGAATACGGACCTGTTGATATGTATGGATACATTGATGCAAACAAATTAACTGACATTTAAAAAAATGGCTTATGTGTATAGACATATTCGGTTAGACAAAAATGTACCATTTTATATAGGTATTGGTTCTGATCATAAATATAAACGCGCTTATTCCTCTCATAATAGAAATCATCATTGGAAGAATATTACTCGGAAAACTGACTATAAAGTACAAATTGTACTAGATGATCTTACCTGGGAAGAAGCGTGTAAGAAAGAAAAAGAGTTGATTGCTTTATATAAAAGAAATTACGAGAACGGTTTGCTATGTAATCTAACTGCAGGTGGGGAAGGAAATACTAATCCAGCACCAGAAACTCGATACAAAATATCAATTTCTCAAAAGGGTGAATCAAATAACATGTTTGGTAAACCCAAATCTGAAAATTGGTATAAATCTATTGAAAACTTTAAAGGTCAAGGTAATCCTAACTATGGAAAACAAATTTCTGAAGAACAGAAAGCACTTCTTCGAAAAGCACATTTAGGAAGAAAAAGGGATCCAGAAATTGTTGCAAAAATAGTTGCAGCTAATAAGGGTAGAATTCGTTCGGAAGAATCTCGTAAAAGAATTAGTGAAGGAGTTCGTGTTCAAGTGATTGATACATGTACTGGAGTAATATACAATACAATTACCGCTGCAGCAAAAGCAAACGGTTATAATCGTCGCACTTTAACAGCGTGGTTAAGCGGGCATTTAATTAACAAATCAACACTAACGTATTATAAAAATGAAAGTATATAACGCACTCCAACTTAAAAACGGTGCAAAAGCAGAATACAACCGGATGGGTACCATCACCCAACCTGTTCAGTTCCTTCCTCAAAACGAGAAGGACGACGAATGGGCAGCGTGGAACGTTGACTGGTTGGAGTTACAAGGTCTAAAGCAATTACGTCGTAATGCACGCCGGTTGCTGAAGAACTACAAGCTTGCTAACGGTCTTATTGACAAGACCGATTACCTCGTTGCTGATGACAATGAAGAGGCGGAGTTAATCGACATCTTGACCAAAGAAGATCAGAGTGCACTTGAGCTGAAGTTCTATCCTATCATCCCCAACGTAGTAAACGTCATGGTGGGTGAATTTGCCAAGCGCAGTGATAGGATCATGTATCGCGCCGTAGACGACCTCTCTTACAACGAAATGATGGAAGAGAAACGCGCTATGATCGAAGACTACCTGGTAAGTCATGCAGAGCAAAAGCTGATGGAACAAATGATGGCACAAGGTGCTGATCCGAATGATCCTCAGTTCCAGGAGCAGATGCAATCGCAGGTAAAGAGTTTACCGGAGATCCAGGCGTTCTTCAGCAAAACGTATCGTTCTATGTACGAGCAGTGGGCAACCCACCAGCACAAAGTAGACGAAGAGCGTTTCTACATGAAAGAACTGGAGACCACCGGATTTAGAGACTCTTTAGTTACCGACAGAGAGTTCTGGCATTTCCGCATGCTCGAAGATGATTACGAGATTGAACTGTGGAACCCTGTTCTAACATTCTATCACAAATCTCCTGATGTACGTTATGTATCTCAGGGAAACTGGGTAGGTAAGGTAGAACTTGCCACCCTGTCCGATATTATTGACAAGTATGGATACATGATGGACGACGAGCAGCTTCGCGCGCTTGAGCACATCTACCCGGTAAAATCTGCCGGTTATCCAATCCTGGGTCAGCAAAACGACGGTACATTCTACGATGCTACACGTTCCTACGAATGGAACACCAATATGCCTTCACTGGGTATGCGTCAGTTCATGAGTGTAACAGACAGCTTCCTGAATATGGGAGACGATCTGATTACGCAGATTACTTCTCAAAGTGAAGACTTGTTTGACTACGGCACCTACCAGATGTTGCGTGTAACCACGGTGTACTGGAAAAGTCAGCGTATGGTCGGACACCTCACGAAGATTACCGAGGATGGCATGCTCATCCAGGAAGTAGTTACCGAGGATTACAAGATCACCGAAAAACCCATGTACAACACCACGCTCAACAAAAACAAGAATGCAGAGACGTTGGTGTTTGGTGAGCACATCGAGTGGATCTGGATCAACCAGGTCTGGAGCGGAATCAAGATTGGTCCGAACCGTCCAAGCTTTTATGGTTCTGCAGACGTCAACGGTGTGCAGCCTATTTACCTCAACTTGAAACCTATACCGTTCCAGTTTAAAGGGGATTTCACGTTATATGGTTGTAAGCTTCCGGTAGAAGGATCCGTATTCTCTGATCGTAACAGTAAATCGGTGTCGCTGGTCGATAAGATGAAACCTTACCAAATCGGTTACAACATGGTAAACAACCAGATTGCTGACATTCTGATTGACGAACTGGGTACAGTGATCATGTTGGATCAAAACAGCTTACCTAAGCACTCTATGGGAGAGGACTGGGGTCGTAACAACTTTGCCAAAGCATACGTTGCTATGAAGGACTTCCAGATGCTTCCATTGGATACATCAATCACCAATACCGAGAATGCGCTCAACTTCCAGCACTACCAGGTACTGAACCTGGAGCAGTCGCAGCGTTTGATGAGTCGTATTCAGCTGGCAAACTATTTCAAGCAACAGGCATTTGAAACAATCGGTATATCGCCGCAGCGTATGGGTGCAGTAAACGCCCAGGAATCTGCTACCGGCGTACAACAGGCAATCAATCAAAGTTACTCGCAGACTGAAATGTACTTTGTACAGCACTCTGAGTATCTGATGCCGCGTGTGCACCAGATGCGGACCGATCTGGCACAATACTATCACAGCAAGCGTCCAAGCGTACGTCTGCAGTACATGACCACCATGGACGAACGCGTGAACTTCCAGATCAACGGAACTGATTTGCTTGCACGTGATTTCAATATCTTCTGTACCACTAAAGTAAATACGCGTCAGGTGATGGATAACATTCGTCAGCTGGCGATGAGCAACAACACCAGTGGTGCTTCTATCTATGATTTGGGTAACCTGATCAAAGCAGAAAGCATGGCAGAGATCAATCATGTCCTCAAGGAAGTTGAAACCAAAGTTCAGGCTCAGCAACAACAAGCGCAGGAATCTGCTAAGCAGGTGGAAGAAATGCGTCAGAAAGCTGAATCAGAACGTCAGCAGCAGAAGCTTGCATGGGAGGCAGAACAAAAAGCATTGGATCGCCAGAACTCCGTGGATGTTGCTGAAGTGCGTGCAGCTGGTTTGGGTGCTATGCAGGACATCAACAAGAACTCTCAGAATGATTACCTGGATTCTCTGGAAGTCCTGGACAAGCGTCGTAAGGATCAGGAGGAACTCAACCTTCGCCGGGAAGACAGCTTGAATCGTCGTAACGCGGAAACGGAAAAGAACCAATTGAAACGCGAAGAGTTACAGACACGCCGTGAAATTGCCGACAAACAGGTACAGGTGGCACGTGAAAACAAGAACCGTTTCGACAGCAAATCCAAGAAAGACTAAACTCCACAAGTTATACATCGCATTAAACCCTGACGTCACCGTCGGGGTTTTTTGTTTGTTACTCATCCCACCTTGATTTCCATAGCGATATAGTACGGGTTTGTCACATTTAAGTTCTACATATAACTCTCCAACGTTTAAAAATTTGTAGATTATTAATGTAGACCTCGGTCACAAACCAACCAAGATCATGACAAACCAACCAGCAGCAACTACCACGTCCACCGAGGACTTGGTAAACATCGACGACTTTTTACCACTACCCGGAGCGGAGGATATCCTTACCGGAGAAGAGGGACAGAAGAAACCAAATATGTTCTCTAACACCCAAGTTGACACATCCTTCCTGGATAATGACCAAGATGATGATGACGACGATGATGATGACAAAGGTGAGGGAGACGACGGAAAGAAAAAGGATAAAGGTGCAAACCTGGACCCTGATAAAGTTCTTGACGATCTCACTGGTGACGGTGATGACGATGCCGAAGGAAATAAGAAGACCCCTGGTCGTCAGAAAATCGACAAGAGCGGTTTGGTAGAAACCTTCTCCAAACTAATCGAGAAAGGAACCATTATTCCTTTTGAAGATGAAAAGAAACTGGAAGACTACTCAGTGAAAGACTGGGAAGAACTTCTAGAAGCAAATATACAGGAGCGCGAACGCCAGGTGCGTGAGCAAACTCCAAAAGAGTTCTTTGAATCATTACCCCAGGAATTACAGTACGCTGCTAAGTACGTAGCTGATGGTGGTCAGGACTTAAGAGGATTGTTCCGTGCACTTGCCTCTGTTGAAGAGTCTCGTTCACTAGATCCTCAAAGTGATGCTGACGCCATTGCTAGACACTACCTGATGGCAACTCAGTTCGGAACTGAAGATGAGATTGCTGAACAGATCCAGGAGTGGAGCGAATTAGGAGTGCTTGAAAAGAAAGCAAGCGGATTCAAACCAAAGTTGGATCGCATGCAGGAACAAATGGTTCAAGCGCAGCTAGCACAGCAAGAGCAAATGAAGCAGCAACGTGAGGACGCCATGAAACAATACGTGGACAATGTCTACGAAACTGTGAAAGCCGGTGAGATCAATGGTATCAAGCTGGACAAAAAAACGCAGGCGTTCATCTTCACTGAAATGACTCAACCTAAGTATGACTCCATTAGTGGAAAGAAAGTCAACTTACTTGGTCACCTCCTGGAAAAATATCAGTTCGTTGAACCCAATTATGGACTGATAGCAGAAGCGATGTGGTTACTCAGCAATCCCGACGAGTACAAATCGCAGATCAAACAACAAGGTCAGAATGCCGCTACTCAAGAAGCAGTACGCAAACTAAAGACCGAACAAGCAAACCGCATCTCATCCAACCCTGCTAATGACAAAGATGACGATGCAGGTAAACCCACCCGTAGAACGATACAACGTCCTACACAAAACTTCTTCAAGCGATAAACACAATTAATCTCATACCCTAAACTAAAATGGCAACTCCAGTATTAAACAACGGTCTGTTCTTGCGTGACACCCAGTACAAGGTGCAGTCACACTTGGACTCCTACCACTTAGTAAACATGCTAAAGTCAAGCGAACCCATGGATTTGGGTCCAGTTGACTTATGGGCAATGGTACAAAAGGTAGAAATGCCTCTCTATCAGATGGCATCTTTCGGTGGTAAGAACACCATCATGGTTGACAATGCTCGCGGTGAGTACAAATGGCAGGTTCCTGTTGTACAGGATCTTCCGTACGTAACTGAAGACGTTGAAACTAACAGCACTCCAGGTGTTGATGGTACTACCTTCAAAATCAAATTGAACAAAAGAATCTTCGGTCATGGTGATATCATCACTTATGACAAGTACAACGGAGTGGAATTGTACATCACTGCTGAAGACATTCTTCCTGCAGGTGACGGTTTCATCTACACTGTTCAAATCGTAAACAACGACAACACCAAGTATTTCGACAAGAACTACATGAAACCTGGCGTGAAGTATTTCCGCAAAGGTTCTGCTCGTGGTGAGTATGGTGAGAAATTCTCTGACATCGGTGAAATCTCTGCAGGTTTCCGTGAGTTCTACAACTTCGTAGGTGGAGCTGAAGCTCACGTACACTACTCTATCTCTTCTCGTGCTGAGTTGATGATGAAAGGTGGAATGAACGCTGATGGTACTGTTCCTGTCACAGAGATCTGGAGAAACTTCGACAAGACTGTCGATCCTTCAATCACCAGCATCGACGACATGGTGAAGAAGATGGGTAAAGAATTCGTTCGCAAAGCGTACGAAAACGGAAACTTGTCTCGCTCATTCGTGACCAACTTGGAAGCTGCTCACTTGACCAAAATTGCTACTGACATCGAGACCTACTTAATGTGGGGACAAGGTGGACGTGTGAAGCAAGATGGTCCAGATGATATCCGCTTATCAGTGGGTCTTTGGAAGCAGTTGGACAACGCGTTCAAACGTGTGTACAACAAAGGTTCTTTCACTTTGGAATTGTTCCGTTCTGAAATCTTCAACTTCTACAATGGTAAGGTTGAGTTCAAAGGACCAGATCCAAAACGTCAAATCATCGTTCAAACCGGTATGGCTGGTATGAAGATGGTGAACGAGGCGATCAAGAAAGAAGCTTTAGGTGCAGGTTTGGTTGTACAAGCTGCTGACATCGGGGCAATCACTGGTAAAGGAATGGACTTGAACTTCGGTTTTGCGTTCACTTCTTACACCATTCCATTCTTGGCAAACGTTAAGTTCGTATTGAACCCTGCGTTCGATAACGTACACACTAACGACATTGAAAACCCAATCGTGGATGGTTTCCCATTGTCTTCTTACAACTTCATCGTATTCGATATTACCGACAACACCAACGACAACATTTACTTGTTGAAGTTGAAGTGGGATAACGAATTGAAGTGGTTCTACCAAAACGGTACCATGGACTACATGGGTCGTACTCAAGGTTTCAACAGCTCTGGAAACTTTAACGGTTACAGAGTGTACATGACACAAACAATGCCTGCAATCTGGGTGAAAGACCCTACAAAGGTGTTGAAGATTGTTATGAGAAACCCAGTTACTGGCGCATCTCTTTAATCTACCCCTATAGGAAACGCCGGGTGGGAAACTACCCGGCTACTTTCCTCGAACCCCTCCAGAAGCAACAGTCTTCTGGATCGAACTGGACAGTCGGTGTCACTCAGAGTTCAATGCTCTGCAGTTCTCTAGACCGGGATACCGGAATAACCAAACCAACCAATGAGTGTAACAATAGTAGAAAGCAGCAATTCTGCGAAGCAGGGTTCTGCCATTGCAATCCGACCCTATGTTGAATCAGGTTCAACGAACATGGGTCTTGAAAAGTACAACCTTGCCCTGTACGACGGGATATTCCACGAAGAACAGTTAGCATGTTTGGAAAGAAACGGAATCAAGCAGTATGTAACCGGTCTTAACGAGTTTGCTCCAGAGATTCAGTTACTTCCTGAAGAAGAGAAAAACGCTAAAGTAAAGGAGATCCGCGCTTTGGTAGCTTCCTTGGAAAAGATGCTTGCTTCTAACGTTCTTGACGTTAATGACCCTGATTTCTGGAATAAAGTAAAAGTACTTCGTCCGGATAACGGTGAGTTCTGGGACAAGATCTTACTAAGAATGAGTAATGATCCTGTGTACCTGGATCCTGCAAAAGATCCACACGACCTAATTAAGCTAAGAGCAATCGAAGCTGGTGGATTCTCTTTAGTAGGTAAATCACTCGAGCACGCGCGTACCATGCCGAAACCTCCTAAGTTCTACTTAGACAAATACGAGGAGACTGCTGGAACGAAGACCGAGATGAAGAAGATCCGTAACAAAGCGTTGGCTGAGTTGCAGAAACTCTTTGACAAAAACGTTAACAAACTCTTGTATGTATGCAAAGTTATTGATCCTAACAGCGCACAGTACCGCAAGAGTACGCCAAACGACATTATGTATGATATCATGGACCGCTATATCAATGGGGAGTCTATTGAAACCAACAAGCGTCGTGCGGCACAAACATTCTTAGACGTTGCTGCTTTGGATATGGAGACATTGAAATTGCGCGCTATCGTTAAGGATGCTACCTACTACAAAATGATTGCTTTCCGTGGCGATGGATTTATCTACCACATGAAGTCAAGCACTGTACTGGGTAAAAACCCAAGTGATGTAACTGAGTACTTAAAGAACCCGCTCAACGAACAGATTCTTTTAGACTTAAGCAAAAACTTGGAGAAGTTTTGGAATCAGTAAGAACTAATCAATGAATAACGCGACCCTGCAGATTAAGATCAAACAACGCCTGAACAAGCTGGCGTCCCTGGACTACGACAACTTTGAGTGTTGGCAGATCCTGGAGGCGTTCAACAAAGCGCAGGTGGAGTGGGTTCGTCGCCAGGTGCATGGTAACAACCTGCACAAAGAAGGAGACGAGTCTTCCAAAGTGTTGATTGATGACTTGCAGCGTCTACTCACTGAGCAGAACATGACCTTTGAAAACAAGGATCAGTTCTATCAGACCCAAGAGTTACCCAAGGATTACCTGTTCTTTAAACGACTAGACCTCATGGTGGGAAAAGACTGTTGTCCTCCACACCGTGTCAATACGTTCATTGCTGAACAAGCTGACGTAGCTGACCTGTTGGCAGACAATTATCGCAATCCCTCCTGGGAATGGGGAGAAACCTTTTCGGTATTTGGAAACAACCGAATCCGGGTGTATCGTGAAGAGGACTGGAACATGGACACCATTAGCCTGATGTACTACCGTACACCTCGCAAGGTGGAGTTTGCAGGATGTGTAAACCTTGCAACCGGTGGGACCAGTGCAGCAGACGTAGAAGCAGAATTCAAAGATGATGTAATGGAGCTGTTGATTGAAGAGACCTGCCTGATTCTAGCAGGAGACATCGAAAGTCAATTGCAATTACAAAAAGGACAAACCACTACAGAAAGAAATAACTAATGTTACCTAGTTCATTAAAACGACCCAGTGCACAAAATAACAGTGTCGATGCACAGACTGCTACGCTGATAGCGGAGTTGCTCAATGCGTCTTCTCATTTACACAAAACGCATTGGAAGATTACTGGTCCGGGAAGCTATGCCGCACACATTGCACTCAATGATTTTTACGATGCAATTAAAGCGCACGCAGACTCACTAGCAGAAGGATACCAGGGTGCTGAACAAAAACTTCTGGACATTCCTCTTGTAAAAGAAGAATATGCTTGTGATTCTGTTGACGATGCACTATCTTATTTAAGAGAGCTGAAGGTTAAAATAAACAATCTTCAAGGAGTAATGCCTCACTCCGAGATTGTAAACGAACTGGACGAAGCAAAGAGCAGCATCAATACCGCACTTTACAAACTCACATTTTTACAATAACAATTAACCCCTAATTTATATATCATGTCTTATTTTCCACACGCCTTCCAGAAGACCTTGATTGGTACTGCTGGATTCTTCAACTCAGCATCTGCCTCAGTTAGTACATTGACTGCTGGTCAGATTGGTGTTGTTGATGCAAAAACACACAACATGTATCAGTTAAGCACTTTGCCTACTGCATACATTCCTCAAATTTACCTTGCACAAGGTAGTTTCCACACTGTTGACAAAATTGGACCTTACCATGGTGGTTACAAAGAAACCATCAAAACAAAAGGTATCAGTCCTCGTTTTGTTAGCCGTTTCTACAAAGTAGACTCTCAGTCTGCTGTAAACCAAATCGTAAAAGTAGGTTGCGACGCTGCGTACAGCTTGTCTTGCAACAAGACTTACCGTTTACGTTTGGACATCAAAGGATCGCCTGCGTTGCGTTTCTTGAGTCACAACGTGTACAAGACTTTGGATGGTTTCACCGGATGTTGCGCTGTTGCGACTGACATCGTTGACCCAACTGTTGTGTTCTTGGCATGGAAAGATCAGATCAACAACGATCCTATCTTGAAGCAATTTGTTAGTCCTAAAGTGTACAGCAAAACTGCTGCTACTACTGCTACCTGGTCAAACGGTGCTACTACCATGACTGTTGCTTCTGCAACCGGTATCGTTATCGGTCAAAAAGTAACTGGTACTGGTATTCCTAACAATACCTTTGTTACTAACGTATCAGGTACTACTATCACCTTCGGTAAAGCTGCTACTGCTGCTGGTTCAACCACTGCTGTTGTATTCTGGACTGAAGCGATCACTGGTACTTACGTACAAGTAACTGCTCAGGCGAGCATCCCTAACGTACAAGCTCACTTGGATTTGACTGCTGCTTACCAGGACACTACCTTCGGTAACTGCTCTTTTGATCCAAAAGACTTCGTTGAAATGGCACCTGTACAAATCTATCCTTCAGTGGTAGACGAGTCTGGTAACCCTTGCAGCGCGTTGGCATTCTGTGTAACTGAAACTCAAGCACCTGTGGTTGCTGACGGTTTGGGTGAAACAGTGTTGCGTGAGTTGATCTTACAAAAACGCTACTTGCAAGAGCCTTGGCAGCAAGACCCACGTAAGCGTGAGGTGTTGGATGACACTTCATTGACTGACGTAAGCCGTAGCACTCAGTATAAGAGTTACTACATTTTGCACAACGTACCTAGAAACAGCAACCCAAGCGGAACCTTGGATTCTGATCAGTACTTGATCCGCATCGTAGTAACTGCGTTCAGTTCTGCATTCGAATCTTGGTTCACTAAGTTCACTGAATTTGGAAGCAACAAGTTGGATGTAGTAGACGCATCTACCCTCCACTAAACCTCGGTTGGTTTTTCAGATACAGAA
>JBPCSW010000322.1:0-7136 GCA_051006675.1 Fluviibacter sp. | reverse complement strand
CCTGTTCATCGAAATGCAGAAATTCTGGCCGATGAATAAGCACGTCGAACACCATCCAGACAACCGCGATCACTAAATCAGTCGTTAGTCTGGGCGCGGCCAGCGGATGTTAGAATCACGGACTGATTTCTTGCTGACAAAGACCCCCGCATGGATACCGTTCTGCTGCTTAAAGCCCTCATTCTCGGCGTTGTCGAGGGTCTCACCGAATTCCTACCGATTTCTTCGACTGGCCACCTAATTCTGGCGGGCGATCTGCTCGATTTCAACGATGAAGCCGGCAAGATCTTCGAGATTGTTATACAGTTCGGCGCCATTCTGGCTGTTGTCTGGGAATATCGCGCACGGCTGTGGGAAACCATTGCCTCCTGCACGACTAGCCGCAAATCGCAACGACTGATTATCAACGTTGCGGTTGCCTTCATGCCTCTGGCCATTCTGGGTCTGCTATTTCACAAGACCATTAAAGCCCACCTGTTTAATCCGATCTCGGTAGCAGCTGCTTTCATCATCGGCGCCCTGTTTATCTTCTGGGCAGAAAAGCGCCAGCACCGCGTTCGCGTGCCATCAGTCGACGACCTTTCATTGAAAGATGCACTAATGCTGGGCTGCATACAGGCGCTGGCGCTAATTCCGGGCACCTCACGTTCCGGTGCCACCATCATTGGGGGTTTGCTCATGGGGCTATCCCGTAAAGCAGCAACCGAGTTCTCTTTCTTTCTGGCTATTCCCACACTCGGCGTTGCCACGATTTACCAAGTCTACAAAGAATGGGCGACGATCCAGAATACCGATTTGAGCATGTGGGCCGTTGGCTTTATCTCTGCATTTATCTCGGCATTCCTTTGTATTCGCTGGCTACTTCGCTATATCACCACGCATAACTTCATTATCTTTGCCTGGTACCGGATCGTTTTTGGCCTGATTGTTCTGATCACAGCCTACACCGGTGTCGTGAGCTGGTCTGCCCACTAACACCACGGCTACATCATGAGTGAATACGTCCTCTTTGAGGAAAGCAGTAGCTTTCGTGCGGCGACCATTCAGGCAGACCAGAATACGGCGCTGCAGGTAGAGCTCCCCGGTGGCAAACGTCAGAAGCTAAAAGCTGCGCAAGTGCTTTTGCGCTTTCGCGACCCCTCCCCTGCACAACTTCTGCCAGCGGCAGAACCGCTAGCTGCCGATATGGATGCGGCGTTTCTCTGGGAGTGCGCACCAGAGACAGACTTCGGCTTTGCCGATTTCGCCGCAGACTATTATGGACATGCGCCGTCTGCAATCGAAGCTACCGCATTGCTACTGGGGATGCAGAACGCGCCGCTTTACTTTCATCGCCGCGGCAAAGGCATGTTCCGCCGTGCCCCACCAGAAATTCTAAAAGCGGCACTCGCTGGCGCCGAAAAGAAACGTCTCCAGGCAGAAGCGATTGAGCGCATGGTCGGACAATTGGTTGCCGGCGCTTTACCTCCAGAGATCATCGATCAGGTCGATGCCCTACTCGTACAGCCCGACCGCAACCGACCTGAAGTCAAAGCCTTTGAAGCCGCTTGCGAGCAGACCAACGAATCCGCTGCTGCACTGCTTTTGCGGTGCGGCGCATTCCCGGATGCCTATCACTGGCACTTCCGTCGTTTTGCCGCAGAGCGCTTCCCTAAGGGCATTGGTTTTCCGGAATTGCCTGAACCTGCCGCGCATGGCGACTTGCCGCTTGCAGATGTCCAAGCCGTATCGATTGATGATGCCAACACCACCGAGATCGATGATGCGCTATCGGTAACCCGCCTGCCGGGTATCGGCTGGCGCATCGGCGTTCATATCGCAGCCCCCGGTCTCGGCATTCTGCCGGGTTCCCCACATGATGCGGTTGCTCGCGCCCGCCTCTCAACGGTGTACATGCCCGGCCATAAGATCACCATGCTGCCGGATGATCTCGTATCGCGTTTTACGCTGGCTGAAGGCAAAGCCTGTCCGGCCCTATCGCTCTACCTGAACGTGAGCGAAGACTTTGAAATACTGAGCCACGAATCACGCATAGAGCGTGTGCCGATTGCGGCCAATCTTCGCCTCCATGAAATAGAACCGCTTATGGATGCGGAACGCTTAAACGCGGGAGACACCCCTGATTGCGCCTACGGCGATACATTGCGCACCCTCTGGCGATTTGCCGGCGCTTGTGCCGGACGCCGAGGCAAGGCCTCGGCTCAAGCCGGCCTACATGATTACCACTACCAGATCGACGGTCCGTTACACGATAAAGCCACCGGTGAAATTCTCAACCCGGCTGCCTGCACTGTACACATTGAAGCGCGCAAACGCGGCAGCCCCGTCGACATGCTCGTCGCCGAATTGATGATTCTGGCCAATGCCACATGGGGTCAATTGCTGGCCGACAAAGGCGTACCTGGCCTCTACCGCGGCCAGGTTGCCGGCAAAGTCCGCATGACAACCTCGGCTATTCCGCACGAGGGTCTGGGTGTGGCCTGTTATGCCTGGAGCACCTCCCCGCTTCGTCGTTATTCAGACCTGATCAATCAGTGGCAACTTATTGCGGTTCTGTCTGAAAAACCCGCCCCATTTGCGCCGCGTTCGGCGGAACTTTTTGCCGCAATGCGAGACTTCGATCTCACCTATTCAGGCTATGCCGACTTCCAGCGCCGCATGGAGCGTTACTGGTGTCTGCGCTGGTTGCAGCAAACAGGTACAGAGCAGGTTGAGGGCACAGCCATGCGCAACGCCCCCAATGTTCGGATCGACGGCCTGCCGCTGGTAGTACAGGTACCCTCCGCGCCAGAAACAGCTCCCGGCAGCCGTATGAGCCTCACGCTTGGCCAGCCTGACTTGCTGGAACTGAGCATTCATAGCCGCTTCGAATCACTGCTGGGAAGCGTCAGTGCGCCAAGCGATGAAGACCTGGAGCTACTGGACGAAGTGCCTATGGAAGACGCACTGGTTGAAGCCGAAGAAGATCTGGCAGAGAAAAACGAAACGCCGGTGCAACCTGAATCCTCGGCGCCGGCAACCTCCGAATAACCCGACCACCAGACAAACGAACGCTCGGACTACAATAGCGGTATGTCCGCAGCACCCACAAGCACGCCTACGCAAACACAGCCGGTCGACCAGGAATCCTGGTCGCCCAAGCCGCTGGGTTGGCGCTTGCTCTTCAGTGACCGCTTGTTGTGGATAGCGTTGGGACTTTCTTTCGTTGCACATCTCTTTATTCTCGCGCCCCGATACGGCATCAAACTTCCGGAACGCGGCGACAAATCCATCACCGTCTCTTTTCGCGCGGCAAGCCAGTCGATGCCTCGTAACAATGAAGCCGCGCAGCAGCCAAGCGCAAGTGTTGCCAGCAAACAACGCAAAGCTGTGCGTGCCGAGGTGATCAAACCTACGGCTAAAACAGCCAGCAGCGCCATTTTGCCCAACGCATCCGATCTGGCATCGCGCTCTGCTCCCCAAATTAATACATCAACACCCAGCACACCAACAGCTGGCGGCACAGTCGGTACCGGACGACGCGTGACGTTGACGCCTAACATGAAAGACTACCGCTACAGCCAATATCTATCGGACTGGCGTAATAAAGTCGAACGCATTGGCGCCATGAATTATCCTGAAGAAGCGCGCGGCAAATTCTTTGGCTCCCTTGTGCTCTCAGTCGCTTTGCGCCCGGATGGCAGCGTCGACCGCATTATCGTTGTGCGCTCCTCTGGCAACAAAGTGCTGGATGAGGCAGCCAAACGAATTGTTATGATGGGGTCTCCATTTGCGCCCTTCCCCCCGGATATTCGTAAAGAAACAGACTACCTAGACATTACCCGCACCTGGAATTTCACCCGGGGCGACGCATTGGAAACTCGATGACTACTTCACTGCCGCTGGATGATTACGCCGTTCTTGGTCACCCCATTCATCATTCCATGTCACCGCAGATTCACGCGGCCTTCGCTGCGCAAATCGGCCAGCAGTTACGCTACACCGCGATCGACGTTGCCCCCGCAGAGCTGACTAGTAAACTGGATCAATTACCTCGAGAAGGCTTCCGGGGCATCAACATCACAGTGCCGCACAAAGAGGCTGCCTGGACTTATGCCAAACAGCATGGCACCTTATCCGAGCGCGCAGCTATGGCCGGCGCGGTGAATACATTTGCCTGGACTAGCGATGGCCTGATGGGTGACAACACCGATGGACAAGGCCTGCTCAATGACCTACAGCAACGTCATGGTCTTAGTCTGCGTAATAAACGCATTCTCCTACTCGGCGCAGGCGGGGCGACACGTGGCGTGATCTTGCCGCTACTGGCCGCAGCGCCTAATACCTTAGTCATCGCTAACCGTACCGCCACTAGAGCCAGCGAGTTGGCAAACCTCTTCGCGCCGCACGCAGTCACAGCGGGTTGTCTGCTGCATGGTTGCGGACTGGATGCCCTACCGGAGATCATCGACGCAACCGGTGCTTTCGATATCGTGATTAACGCTACGAGCGCAAGCCTCGGCGGCAAAGCTATTCGACTCCCCGATGGCGCCATCGCAAACAATGGGTTTGCTTATGACATGATGTACGGCAAAGACCTCACGCCATTTCTTGAAGCTCAACGAATCGCGGGTATCACGCATCTCGCAGATGGCCTAGGCATGCTGGTCGAACAAGCAGCGGTGGCCTTTACGCTCTGGCGAGGAATCCATCCGGAAACACAGCCGGTCTACAACGCATTACGCGAACAACTCGCTAAAAAATAAGCGTCATGTCCCAACGTCGTCCACGCTGGCTACTCCGGATTTTTGTGACGCTGGTGGGTTTGTTTTTGCTCGTACAGCTCTGGTTTTTTGCCTGGGTCTTGGTCTGGAAAGTATACGAACCCGGCCCAACCCAGTTCATGAAAATTAGACTCGCTGAACAACAAAAAAAGAACCCGGGTGCAAAACTGCAACAGACCTGGGTCTCTTACGGATTCATTTCGCCCAATCTGAAGCGCGCGCTGATTGCCGCCGAAGACAGCAAGTTCATGCAACATAACGGATTTGACCTAGACGGCATCCAGAAAGCATTTGCAAAGAACGAGAAGCGTGGCCGCATTACAGCCGGGGGCTCTACCATCAGCCAGCAATTGGCCAAGAACCTGTTCCTCTGGCCCGAGAAAAGCTTTATACGCAAAGGAGAAGAAGCGCTCATTACACTCATGATTGAAAGCACCTGGAGCAAGCGCCGCATTCTGGAGGTGTATATGAATGAGATCGAATGGGGTACCGGTATCTTTGGTGCCGAAGCGGCATCACGGCATTACTTTGGCATTTCCGCCAACGAACTCAATGAATACCAGGCGGCCATGCTCGCCTCTATGGTACCCAGCCCTCAGTACTATGACCGCAAGGGTGAAACCGAGGGCCTAGCAAGACAGACAGAAGTCATTCTAGAACGCATGAACAAAGTGGCTATCCCCCCAACGCGCTAGCGCGTAGATGTTTGTTCTTATCCGGTTTAAGATGCACCAAGAAGTTCAACCTCTTGCAAAAGATTGGAGCAATCCATGAGCGCCGGGTTTCGTACTGAAAGCGATAGCCTCGGGGAGATCGAGGTTCCTACCGATAAACTCTGGGGAGCACAGACCCAGCGGTCCCTGACCTACTTCAGCGTCGGCAAAGATCTTATGCCCTCCGAAATGATCAGTGCTTATGCCGTCCTGAAAAAGGCCGCTGCGCGCGTGAATAGCTCTGGCAATCGGCTTGACAGACACGCTGCCACACTGATTGAACGCGCTTGCGACGAAATTCTCGCGGGTCACCATGACGCCATGTTTCCGCTACACGTCTGGATGACGGGCAGTGGCACGCAGTTCAACATGAATATCAACGAGGTCATTTCTAATCGTTGCTGCCAGCTTACAGGCACGGAACTCGGTAGCAAGGCACCGGTTCACCCTAATGACCATGTAAACATGTCCCAGTCATCTAATGACAATTTCCCCACGGCGATGTACATAGCGTCAGCCATGACAACCGTGCACCAGCTGCTTCCTGCCTTGACCCTACTCAGAAACTTCCTTCAGGAAAAAGCCGAAGCCTGGAAAGATATCGTCAAGATTGGTCGTACACACATGCAGGATGCAACACCGATCACATTAGGCCAGGAATGGTCCGGTTATGTCGGCATGCTTGATGACGACATCATCCGCATCCAGTGTGCATTGCACGATGTCTATAAGTTATCCATCGGCGGCACCGCCGTGGGCACTGGTCTCAACGCGCCCCCGGGCTTTGATGAAGCAATGGCGGCTGAGATTTCGAAGCTCACCGGCCTGCCTTTCGCAGCGGCGCCGAATAAATTTACCGTGCAAGGCGCCCATGACGCACTGGTACAGCTCTCCGGCACCTTAAAAACGCTGGCCGTCTCTCTGTATAAAATCGCTAACGATATACGGCTGCTCGCATGCGGACCGCGCGCTGGCTTTGCCGAGCTAAACCTACCCGCTAACGAACCAGGCTCTTCGATTATGCCCGGCAAAGTGAACCCAACCCAGGCCGAAGCCCTTTCGATGATTGCGGTACAAGTGATGGCCAACGACATGGCCGTTTCGCTAGGCGGGGCCAGCGGCTATCTGGAGATGAACGTCTATAAGCCACTGATAATTCATAACGTCATGGGCTCACTCAATCTGCTCGCCGATGGCTGCACTAACTTTGCGAAGTTCCTCGTAAAGGATACAACGCCCAACCTGAAAAATATCCAATCTCACCTTGATCGTTCGTTAATGCTGGTGACTGCCCTGACGCCGGTGATTGGCTATGACAATGCATCAGAAATTGCACATCATGCGCTGGCTCACGATCTCAGTTTGCGCGATGCTGCTTTAGCCCTGAAGTACGTTTCTGCCGAGGATTTTGATCGGATCGTTGACCCAGGAAAAATGGTTCACCCATATATAGCGGCCGGCAATTAAAAACGCATTTAATCAAAGTAACTACGAGACTCTTCATAGCGCGTCGCAAACCAACCCTGATCCAGACGATCAATGCGCACTTTGCCTTTGCTATTCGGCGCGTGAATAAAGCGTTGATCGCCGATATAAATACCTACGTGTGAATAACTAAATCCACGGGTGTTAAAAAACACCAGGTCACCGGGTCGAATCG
>JBPCSW010000321.1:0-4139 GCA_051006675.1 Fluviibacter sp. | reverse complement strand
TCCTTGGTTAAGCAAACTTTTTATTTCACGCACTTTAACAATAGGCAGCGTTTGTTTTTTTGTTAGCTCTATCTTGCCTTTAGTAAACACAGGAACTTTATCCATGATTCTTTTCCTAAATTGTGCAACCAATGTGCAATTTACGTTTAGCAGTTAAATATGCTTCATGTGCAAGCTGTGCAGTTTTATAAAGACCAAGATACATAACTTTACCTTGATGTGATATTTGTGCTTTCCATGCTTTGTTTTGCTTGTTCCAGCTTGCACCTATTAATCCTGATTTACTATCAGCATGAGCAGTCTTTTGATTATGTTGATTAATTGTATTAGTTACATCACGTAAATTATCAATTCTATTGTCATCAGCAATTCCGTTAATATGGTCAATCATATTGTTAGGTAATTTTCCATAAACATATAACCATGCTAAACGATGTAAATAACAATTTTTACCATTAATTTTTATATACAAATGCTTATGTTTCCCATGCGAACCTGCAACATTACCAGCTTTTATGTTGCCTTTTGATATAAGCCAAGTAAATACTCCTGTATTTGGTTCGTAATGCAATATTTTTTTAAGTTCATTTTGTGTCATTACAGTTCCTTTCACGCAATGCTTGTTCAATAGCACGGGCATAGCCCAACATTTCATAATAAGACTGGCATATATCGCCATCCATAATTATATCTATCTCATCATTACTTAATCCTTGCCATGATGGTGCAGGGTGGGTGTAGACAGAAATATCATTTATCCCTATGCGTTCATCAGTCACAGTATGGTAAATATCACCATTTTCATTTTCGTATTCTTGTAACCACGCCACAGGTTCTTGTGTTGGCTGTTCTAATGCTTCTTTACAGGCTGGTATTGCATCTTTTACTAACAAATAGTAAGTTGGTTGCACTAAATCTTCATCTATACATTCCAACGCTTCAATCGCCATCTTTAAAGCGTTCGCTGTTGAAACAGCTCCTGTTTCTTCTTGTGTAGTAGTCATTAAAACCAATCTCCATTTGAATCTTGCAATACTTTTTTACCGCAATAATCACATTTAGCAAAATTACTTGCACCATCAAATCCATCTATGTTTGATACATAATGCCATTTAAAAACTCTATGCCCAAATTTTGGAAATATCTTACCTATAATTCCAAAGATAAAAATTACTGCCAAAAAAATCATTAAGTATTCCATTATTTCATTTTTCTCCATGCTTCTTGTGTAGTAGTCATTTATTCTTTTCCTCTTTTGCTTGTCGTTTTTCTATTCTTTTTAGCAATTCATCCCAGTTATATGGATTACTCATCATTCACTCCTCAAATATCTAAACACATTGCAACTATAAACCCAATTGCAAATCCAATCATTATTCCTATACCAATCATAATAAACACTCCTCGTAATTAGCCCAGTCAACCTTATACACAGGCTCTTTAATCTCAACAGTACCATCAGCAGGATAATCAAAATAGCGTATAGGTTGACCATCATCATCTAGCAATACGTATTTCATTTTCTGCGACCTTTTACAGGTTTTACTTCTTTCTCAATACGAGTCATCACAAAAGGAACAATCCATGTGCCATCTTGGTCATAAGTATTTTCCCAATTTCCAGCTTTAATGATTGTGCCATCATTTAATGTTACTCGATAGCTAATGCCACCTTTTTTACCATCGTATAAACAAAATGCTTTAGCCCATTCAGTTTTGTTAAAGTTCATCATTTACTCCTATAGAATTCTTGCTCATAAATATAACTTGATTGATTGTAATCATATAGCAATTCCGCTACGCCTGGATGCCCTGTTGAGTTAAATCTAACCTTTTGTATATGAACTTGCGTCTGTTGTGGATTATTCATTACGTCACGCCAAATAGCAATACAATTATCGGCTTTGTTGAACCAATGAGCAGAACCAGAGATGTCGTACGGTCTAGGCACAGGATAGTTTCCATCGTGACCTTTCTGCATCTTCATTGGATGCGCTACCAAGAATAAATGCGTTTTAAACTCTCTAGCAGCTCTACGCAGTTCTGTAAGAATACGAGAGATATATTCAGTTTCGCTTAATCCTGCTGGTCTGTAATGGTCCATCTCATTCCAAGGGTCAATTACCAAAGCTCTTGGCTGTGCTGTTGATTGCTCTAACCAAGGCAAAGCCTCATTGATAATGTGCATAGGTGTAAATTCTGTTTCGGATGGCTTAACGAAAGCAAAGTTTTTATTCATTTGTTCAATGCCATCTAACATTTCATTCTGTGACATTTTGTTTTTACCGAAAAAAGGCTTATGAACATATTTTTCGATAATCTTTTTAGCATGCATCTCTAATGGATGGTTTTCAGGCGAAAACATACATATGCGATAGTTATGATTAATAGCAAGATTGACGCATAAAGCATCCAGCCATTCAGATTTCCCATGGGAAGGCATGCCAGTAATGACAGTAAATTCGCCATGCTTAACAGTAAAATACTCATCCAAATTTGACCAACCTGTTGTGTGTCCACGAGCAACTCCGCTTTCATAAAGTTTATTGATTTCTAATACAAGTGATTTAGGATTGATTATCATAATAAAACACTTTCTATTCTATTTTTAGCTATATCATAATAATCTTTGCTAATTTCAATCCCAACAAAATTTCTATTATTTTGCTTACATATTACTACTGTAGTGCCAGTTCCCATAAATGGTTCAATAATAATTTGACCTTCTTTGCTAAAATTTAAAATAGCCATTTCAGCTAATTTAAGTGGCATAGTTGCGCCATGAGATTTAGTAACAGACCTTTCTCTACCGATTCTCCAAATATCAGAAAGCTCACCACGACCAAAATTATAATTTGTAAATGCCCTTCCAGCTTTAGCATCACTTTCAAAAATTAATATTAATTCTGTGGCTTTATTTAATACACCTTCATGCATTGCTGGTTGACCATGACCTTTATCCCAAACAATAATGTCTTTAATATATCTATTAAAATGCCCAATTAACTTAAATATTGCTTCTTTGCTACCTGTAACTATTTGAACATTGTAAACAATAATATTTGATAACCTCATCATTTCATAAATAATGTGCTTATGAAACTCATAATAATCATCTATAGATAAAGCATCATCAAAAGATTGATATTTTTTACTAAAATGTTCTGATTTTTCTCTAGTAGTATATTTACCATTTCTAATTCTAGTTCTCATGTTATATGGCGGAGAAGTAAAGCACATATCAGCGTAACCAGTTTCATATTGATTAAGAATTTCTAAACAATTTCCATTGTGTAAATTAATCATAATGACAATTCCAATTTGCCACTAGAAACTTTAGCCCAATTATCACGAATTGCTCTCATAAACGCAGAATCCCAATCAGAATATGTATATCCATTAGATTGAGCCGACAATACAAAATTGTCAAAGTGTTTCTGTAAATTTCTATAACCTTCTTTTTGCGCCCAGATAACAACTCTTTCGCTAATAGTAAAATCTTTTGGTAAAGATGTTTTCTTTTTGCTTTTAGTATTTTCTATAGCTAATGGTTCTTGGTTTATGGTTATTAGTTCTTGGTTGCCTTTGAGTTGGGTTGCCATTGGGATGCCATTGGTAACCGATTGGGTTTTTGGTCTACCACCCTTTTTACCATTTTCTTTATTCTTTTCAGCATTTTGCAAAAATTTAGCTATGTCTGATTCAATACGTGTGTGTTTATACCCAAAATCAGTCAAAATAAAGAACTCATTAACAATATTAATTAAATTATCTTCATATTGTTTAGAAAGACCCAATTTTCTTAAAACCAGTTGGGTATCCAATGGGATAGGTATTTCGTCAAGATAATACCAATCAATTAGAGTTCTATAGATGTAATGTTCTATAGGAGTAAGATGTGTCGTGTCTTTGCGATAGTCAGCGACATTAAATGAATAATAATGCATATAACCTCCGTTACGGTTGTCGTTACTGGTAGAAAGAGGGCAGGGAGGTAACGAATCTCCTTTTCGGTCTGCATAACCTAGCCTTTATATAATGCTACCACAAAATACAAAAAAAGTCCAATTAATAAAACTTATCAATAAATCATATTTAATTTAAAAAAACATTTGACAAGTTCCGAGAATGGTATAATAT
>JBPCSW010000320.1:0-8838 GCA_051006675.1 Fluviibacter sp. | reverse complement strand
GGACAGCCTTGGCAGGCCCGGACGACCCCTCAAAGTTTGATCCTTCGGCGCTTGGTGCACAGAAGGCGGTGTACCAGTTCAATCTAGAACGCCCTGAAGATCTTAATCAGGCATTGGGTTATATCAATAATCATCTCAACAGCCTAAAAGAATATGGTGATGTAAAGAATTCGCACCTGGTTGTTGTGGCGCACGGCAATGAATTGCATGCGCTTTCACGTTTAAACCGTGCAGCCTATCCCGATTTGTATGACCGTCTCAAGGCGTTAACCGATCAAGGCGTATCGTTCCGTGTTTGTAAAAACGCGGCAGCTTTCCGCGGTTATAAGCCGAACGATTTTTACGATCAGGTGACGGTGGTTCCGGCTGCAATGACAGAACTTCCCAAGTGGGAAGCAAAGGGATACAGCTATATCTCAGGCGGCGTTGTGAATCGAACCAAACGCGCGGAGTTTCTCCAGAAACATCCTGAGGTTATGGATTGAGCGGCTTTAAAAGTATGGGAAAAACAAAATACGGTTTGATGGTGCTGCTGAGCGCGATTTTCGTAGCAGGCTGTGCCCCATCGTTGTTTCCTGTTGAGATGCCTGTAACGGCATCTTTAAGGGATTCTGGGGGAACCGCTTCGCTCATTCCGTACCAACCGCTGGTTGTGCGGCTACCAGCTAATCCGAGTACCGGTTATGTCTGGTCTTATGCAGTTGCAGGTGATGATGTGCTGCGTCTTGAAACAGTCAGTGGTGAATCGGCTGGCGCAAATGGCATGGTGGGCGCCCCGGGTGAGCAGGTATGGTCGTTCCGCGCCCAAGGATCGGGTCTGGCTGTGCTGACGTATGTGTACGCGCGGCCGTGGGAGAAAAACACGCCGCCCGCCAAGATTTTTACGCTAAAGGTTGAGGTTGCGCCTGCGCAGTAAACCAGTTCAATACGCCGTGCCCCGCTTGTAAGCCCGTGGCCAGACAGGCCGTCAGTAGATAGCCACCAGTAGGCGCTTCCCAATCCAGCATTTCTCCGGCCACAAAAACGCCGGGGAGCTTTTTGATCATGAAAGCTTGATCAACATCGCTAAAACAGACACCGCCGGCGGAGCTGATGGCTTCTGCAATCGGACGTGTGGCGTGCACAGTAATCGGCAATGCTTTGATCGTTGCTACCAGGGTTTTTAAATCGTTGATCTGTTCTTTGCCTAGCACCTCGTAGAGCAGTGCCGTTTTAACGCTGGTAAAGCCCAGTGCTGATTTGAGATAGCTCGATAGCGATTTGCTGCCGCGTCGGCACAGTGCATCCAGAATTTTTTCGGGCGTACGCTCGGGTGCCAGATCGATGCTGAACGTGGCGCTGCCCATGTGATTGATGGTCTCGCGTAGCGGGCGGGACAGCGCATATATGAGGCTGCCTTCGATACCCTCTCGGCTAATGATGCACTCACCTTGTCGTTGATGCGTTACACCGGCGTGATCAGCAAAGCTGATGGTGATGGATTTCAGCGGTTCACCCGAGAACTTCTGTTTGAGCAAGGCAGACCAGGGCGTTTCGAATCCACAGTTGGCGCTTTGCAATGGTGCCGGGTTAATGCCCTGCGCTTTAAGCAATGACACCCAGGCCCCGTCGCTTCCCAACTTGGGCCAGCTGGCGCCGCCCAATGCCAGAATCGTTGCTTCTGGTTTGATCCGGATATCGCCGCCTGGTCCAGTAAGTTGTAGTCCGCCGTCTGCGCTCCAGCCCAACCAGCGATGGCGCACGTGAAAACGCACGCCATTCTGGCGGAGACGATGTAGCCATGCCCTTAACAAGGGTGCGGCTTTCATTTCTTTCGGGAAAACGCGACCCGAGGTGCCCACAAAGGTATCAATGCCGAGAGCGTGTACCCAGGAACGCAGGTGGTCCGGTGTGAACCGATCGAGACTGGGTTGCAGCAGGCGTTGTTCCGCACCGTAACGATTGCAGAACTTTTTGTAGTCCTCACTGTGCGTGATGTTCAAGCCACCGATGCCGGCCAGCAGGAGTTTACGGCCCACCGATGGCATGACATCGTAAAGATCGACCTGGATGCCTGCCTGGCTGAGCACTTCGGCAGCCATCAGCCCGGCTGGCCCGCCGCCGATGATAGCAACGTTTGGGTCGGGAGAAATGGCGGCAGACTGGGGTTGTGTCATGCCGCCATTTTACGCTGCGTGGCGGTTAAGCTGGCGCGGAGCTGCGGATCAGATAATCGAAAGCGCCGAGTGCGGCTTTGGCACCCTCGCCCATGGCGATGATGATTTGCTTGTACGGTACGGTTGTACAGTCGCCCGCCGCGAAAATGCCTGTGGCAGAGGTCTGACCACGGCTATCGACTTCGATTTCGCCCATCTTCGAAAGATCGAGCGTGCCTTTGAGCCAATCAGTGTTGGGAAGCAGACCGATCTGTACGAAGATTCCTTCGAGCTCCCGGTGAATGTTGTCCCCGGTTTCGCGGTTCTTGTAGACGAGGCCGTTGACCTTGTTACCATCGCCCAGCACTTCCATGGTTTGCGCATTCTTCAGAATGAGCACGTTGGGTAGGCTAGCCAGTTTGCGCTGGAGCACAGCGTCGGCGCGAAGTTCTGCGCCGAATTCGATGAGGGTCACGTGTCCAACGATACCAGCCAGATCAATGGCGGCTTCTACGCCCGAGTTGCCGCCGCCAACCACGGCAACGCGTTTGCCTTTGAACAGCGGGCCGTCACAGTGTGGGCAGTAGGCAACGCCCTTGCCACGGTATTCCTGTTCGCCGGGCACATTAAGTTCACGCCAACGGGCGCCTGTAGAAAGAATCACGCTCTTGGCTTTCAAAACGGCGCCGCTGGCAGTGCGCACTTCGGCATAGCCACCGGGCGCAGTTGCCGGTGTGAGCGATTCGGCACGCTGCAGGTTCATGATGTCGACTTCATAGGACTTCACGTGCTGCTCGAGTTGGGTACCCAGTTTGGGTCGTTCGGTTTCCTGAACGGAAATAAAGTTCTCGATACCTACGGTGTCCATGACCTGGCCACCGAAACGCTCGGCGAGGATGCCGGTACGGATGCCTTTGCGCGCTGCGTATACCGCTGCAGCAGAGCCGGCGGGGCCGCCGCCGACAATGAGGACATCGTAGGGCGCTTGAGCGCTGATCTTTTCGGCTTCGCGGGCGGCGGCGCCGGTATCAAGCTTGGCGAGAATTTCTTCGATGGTCATGCGACCGGCGCCAAATTCTTCGCCATTCAGATAGACGGTGGGCACGGCCATGATCTGGCGAGACTCAACCACATCCTGGAACATGGCGCCGTCAATCATGGTGTGTTTAACGCGCGGGTTAACGGCCGCCATGAGGTTAAGCGCCTGAACAACGTCTGGGCAGTTATGGCAGCTGAGTGAAATGAAGGTTTCGAATTGGTAGTCACCCGGTAGGTTGCGGATCTGCTCGATGACGCTGGCATCCACCTTCGGTGGGTAGCCGCCCATTTGCAGCAGAGCGAGTACGAGCGAAGTGAATTCGTGACCCATTGGCAGGCCAGCAAAACGGGCAACGCCGCGTTGCTCGGTATGGTTCAATGGGGCAACACGGAAAGACGGTGTGTATTCGGCGTCGTTTGATTTAACAATGCTGATTTTGTCGGAAAGCGCAGCAATCTCGTTGACGAGTTCTCGCATCTGTTCCGAGTTGCCACTTTCATCCAGTGAGGTGATCAGCTGAATGGGTTGTTCGAGGCGTTCGAGGTAGGCCTTAAGTTGTTCCTGGATGTTGGCGTCAAGCATGATGGACTCCTGAAGCGTTAGCTGAAAGGTACTGGCTGCGGTAATCGCATGACAAAACAGAGTCGGATTCTGGGCAAAGCTATGCCGACTCGCTGCTTGGCGATGCAATCACAATATTTAGGGGGTGCCCGGAGCCGGAGCTCCGGGCTTTCTCTGTTGCGGTTGATTTAGACCGCAGTCCGACGGTTCATAGCCGTCGTGGACTTAGATCTTGCCAACCAGATCCAGCGATGGCTTCAGCGTGGTTGCGCCTTCTTTCCACTTGGCCGGGCAAACTTCACCTGGGTGCGATGCGGTGTACTGAGCGGCTTTGAGCTTGCGCAGGGTTTCCGAAATATCGCGAGCGATTTCATTCGAGTGGATTTCCAGCGTTTTAATCTTGCCCTCTGGGTTGATGATGAACGTACCGCGCAGTGACAGACCTTCTTCTGGAATGTGAACGCCAAATGCGTTGGTCAGTTGATGGGTTGGATCACCGATCAGTGGGAACTGGGCCTTGCCAACGGCTGGCGAGGTTTCGTGCCAAACCTTGTGCGAGAAGTGCGTATCGGTAGTAACGATGTACACCTCGGCACCAGCTTTCTGGAATTCGGCGTAGTTGTTAGCCGCATCTTCGATTTCGGTTGGGCAGTTGAAGGTGAAAGCGGCTGGCATGAAAATCAGCACGGACCATTTGCCCTTCAGGCTGGCTTCGGTCACTTCAACGAACTTGCCGTTGTGGAAGGCTTGCGCCTTGAATGGTTGAACTTCGGTGTTGATCAGCGACATGGTGTACTCCTGTTTTAAGTTTGGGTAAGGCAAATGTCTTATCGACAGAAAGCAGTGTACGGACACTGCCTCGATAAATCCAATTGATTGTTACTAAACATCCGTTAGCCAAAAGCTATTGGTTTGCGAGTGGCTTATATCAGCAAACGTGAAGAAATCCTTGAAAAATCAACCTAAAAGGCGATGCATTGACTAAAATTAGCACCCTTTTGTGTTGCGCAGATTAAGGCTTGCTGAAATAGCAGCGGTTTTTGTGGTGGGCTGATGGAATTTCCGGATCGTTTTGATGTGATTGTTGTGGGTGGCGGCCATGCCGGCACAGAAGCTGCGCTGGCCTCGGCTCGCACGGGTGCGCGCACCCTGCTGTTGACCCACAGCATGGAAACGCTGGGCGTGATGAGTTGTAACCCATCCATTGGCGGCATTGGCAAAGGCCACCTGGTTAAGGAGGTGGACGCCCTGGGTGGTGCTATGGCGGCGGCTACGGATGAGGCTGGCATTCAGTTTCGTATTCTCAATGCGTCCAAAGGACCGGCGGTTCGGGCAACGCGTGCGCAGGCAGACCGGGTGCTGTACAAGCAGGCAATTCGCCGTCGGCTGGAAAACCAACCGAACCTCACCATCTTTGCGCAGGCCTGTGATGACCTGATTATGGAAGGGGATCGCGTGGTGGGTGCGGTAACGCAACTCGGCGTGCGCTTCCGTGCCGAAGCCGTGGTGCTGACGGCCGGTACCTTTCTGAATGGTCTGATCCACGTGGGTCTGAACAATTATTCCGGTGGCCGTATGGGCGATCCACCTTCGGTGTCTCTGGCTGCGCGGTTGCGCGAACTCAAATTGCCGCAGGGTCGTCTAAAAACCGGTACGCCACCGCGTCTGGATGGCAAGAGCATCGATTTTTCGGTGATGCAGACCCAGCATTCGGATGACCCGATGCCGGTGTTTTCATTCCTTGGCAATGCCGGGCAACACCCGCAGCAGCTGCCCTGCTGGATTACCGATACCAATGAGCGGACGCACGAGATTATTCGTAATAACCTCGACCGCTCGCCGATGTATACCGGTGTGATCGAGGGCGTGGGTCCGCGTTATTGCCCGTCGATTGAAGACAAGATTCACCGCTTTGCCGATAAGGCCAGCCACCACGTGTTTCTGGAGCCCGAAGGCCTGGATACGCACGAGATTTACCCGAACGGGATTTCAACCTCCCTGCCCTTTGATGTGCAGCTGCAGATCGTGCGCTCCATCCGTGGCATGGAGCAGTGCCATATCCTGAGACCAGGTTACGCCATCGAATATGATTACTTTGATCCGCGCGGTCTGAAATCGTCGCTGGAAACCAAAGCGATTAGCGGCCTGTTCTTTGCTGGCCAGATCAATGGCACCACGGGTTATGAAGAAGCCGCGGCGCAGGGCCTGTTGGCCGGTTTGAATGCTGCCCGGTCTACACGTGGAGAAGCCGCCTGGACGCCGCGTCGTGATGAGTCGTATCTGGGCGTGCTGGTGGATGATCTGATTACGCGCGGTGTCAGCGAGCCGTATCGTATGTTTACCAGCCGGGCTGAGTACCGCTTGAGTCTGCGTGAAGACAATGCCGATCTGCGGTTAACCGCGATTGGCCGAGAAATGGGTTTGGTTGGCGATGTGCGCTGGGCAGCTTTCTGCGGCAAACGTGATGCGATTGATCGAGAACAGCAGCGATTACGCGGCCTTCGTGTAAATCCACAGAAAATTGCTCAGGAAGTCATCGAGCCGATCCTGGGTAAGCCGCTAGAACGTGAAACGACGATGTTTGAACTGTTGCGTCGCCCGGATACCAACCATGCACAGTTGCAGCAATTGGCTGCCGCTGCGGATTTGGCCGAGGCAGTGACGTTGCCTGCCGAGGTGGTTGAACAGGTAGAGATTCAGGCCAAGTATCAAGGGTATATCGATCGTCAACGTGACGAAGTGGCGCGCCAGGCGACCTATGAGAATTTAAGCTTGCCGGAAACGCTGGATTACACCGAGGTGATCGGGTTGTCGCGCGAGGTTTGCCAGAAGCTGCAAACGCAGCGGCCGCAAACGCTGGGTCAGGCGGCGCGCATCCAGGGTATTACGCCAGCGGCGATTGGTTTGCTGCTGGTGCATTTGAAGCGCCTGGGCGTTGCGTTGGGGGCTGTGCTGTGATTGCTGATCGAGCTGCCGAAAGTGCGCAGCTGATTGCGGGCGCTGCCCAGATGGGCGTGCCGCTGACGGAAGTGCAAGTCGACAAGCTACTCGATTATCTAGATCTGCTGCAGAAATGGAACAGGGCCTATAACTTAACCGCGGTGCGCGAGCGACCGGCGATGTTGACGCAGCATCTGCTGGATTCGCTCTCGATTGTGCCGCACCTGCCGCCGGGTGATTTGCTCGATGTGGGCAGCGGTGGCGGTTTGCCGGGGATCCCGCTGGCCATTCTGCAGCCGGAGCGGTCGATTACACTGGTTGATACGGTGGGTAAAAAAGTAGCCTTTCTCAAGCAGGCGGCCATGACGCTGGGCTTGAAGAATTTGCAGGCAGTATCTACCCGGATCGAATCCTGGGTGCCGCCGGCCGAACATGCCGGCGGTTTTGCATTGATAACAGCACGGGCTTACGCCACTTTGGCCACTTTAGTCGGGCAAACGCAGCGACTTTTGGCCCCCAATGGGGGGTGGTATGCCATGAAAGGTATTAATCCTGCCGCTGAAATGGCAGAATTACCCTCCGATGTTTCTGTGAGCGCAATTATTCCGCTTGATGTCCCCGATTTGGGTGCAGAAAGACATCTGATTCTGCTGGCTCCGGCCGGCTCCGGTTCTTAAGGTTAAAAAGGCGCAGCATGCGTATTCTGGCAATTACCAATCAAAAAGGCGGCGTGGGCAAAACCACCTCGGCCGTTAATCTGAGCGCAGCGCTGGCCCATCTGAAACAGCGTGTGTTGCTGATTGACCTGGATCCGCAAGGTAATGCCACGACGGGTTGTGGCATTGTTAAATCCGATGCGCTGCCAACGGTGTATCAGCTGTTGTTGGGTGATACCACGCTGGGCAATGCCATTCAGAAAACCGAGTTTGGTTTCGATATTCTTCCCGCAAACCGTGAATTGGCCGGTGCCGAGATCGAGTTGATTGAGCTGGATGGGCGTGAGCAGAAACTGAAAGAGGCGTTGGCCACGGTGAGCGATCGTTACGATTACGTGCTGATTGATTGCCCGCCGGCGCTGAACATGCTGACGGTAAATGCCTTGGTGGCATCGCAGTCGGTGATGATTCCGATGCAGTGCGAGTACTACGCGCTGGAAGGCTTGTCGGATCTGGTCGAGACTCTGCGCAAAGTGCGCGGCAATTTGAATCCGGATCTGGAAATCGAAGGCCTACTGCGTACCATGTATAACGCGCAGAACACGCTGACCCAGCAAGTGTCGGAGGAATTGACCAGCCACTTTGGCGACAAGGTGTACAACACGATTATTCCACGCAACGTGCGCCTGGCCGAAGCGCCATCACATGGCAAACCGGCGATGGCCTACGATGCGTCCTCTAAAGGCGCTCAGGCTTATGCAGCGCTGGCAGAAGAGTTGCTGGGCCGTCACGGCAAAGCCGCAGCCGCAAAATAAGCAGAGACATTAGATGAACGCAAAAAATAAATCTCGTGGCCTGGGTCGTGGCCTGGATGCGCTACTTGGCGGCAATGCCGCAAAGTCGGTACCCGCAGCAGCGGCTGCGCCGGTAACGAACGAGGTGCCGCGCACGCTGCCGGTAAAAGATCTGCAGCCGGGCAAGTATCAGCCGCGGACGCGTATGGATGAGGCCAGCCTGAATGAGTTGGCCGCGTCGATTGCTGCCCAGGGTCTGGTGCAGCCGATTATCGTGCGCCCCTTGAGCGCGGGTGCTTCGACGCCGTACGAGATTATTGCGGGTGAGCGTCGCTGGCGTGCATCGCAAATTGCCGGTTTGAAAGAGGTGCCGGTTCACGTGCACCACATTGCCGATGAAAATGCGCTAGCGATGGCGCTGATCGAATACATCCAGCGTGAAGATCTGAATCCGCTGGAAGAGGCGCAGGGTTTGCGTCGACTGATCGATGAATTTAATTTAACCCACCAGCAGGCTGCCGAAGCCGTAGGTCGTTCACGCTCGGCGGCCACGAACCTCTTGCGCCTGCTAGAGCTGGCGCAACCGGTGCAGGATTTGCTGATGCACGGCCGTATTGATATGGGTCACGCGCGCGCCTTGCTGGCGCTGGCCGGTAGCGATCAGATTGCGGTGGCACAGCAGGTGGTGCTCAAAGCCTTATCTGTGCGCGAAA
>JBPCSW010000319.1:0-8134 GCA_051006675.1 Fluviibacter sp. | reverse complement strand
GTCGCTTTCTACTACCGTCCTCGCTCGGCTGGTCTGATGGTTCCCTCGGCTGGTTACACCTTCACTTGGTCGGATGTGGCTAACAACTCCGGTTATGGTATCGACATCAAGTCGTATGTTGGTGACTTCCTGCGCGTTGAAGGTATTGCAGAACTGTTGGAAGCTAACTTGGCTTATGACCAAAAGGTTGTGTCGTCCGATTTGGGTGGCTTTATCGCTACCGTTATCGCCTAACTAAGGAGAAGGCATATGTCCCGACATACTAATGCCTTCTTTCAACAAAATCGCCCGCTGTTTGCTAAGGTTGACTTTCAGGCAGCGGGTAAATTCTGGAAACGGGGTGAACGTTTCAACTGGGAGTTTCTACTAATCCCTCTTGATAAAGTTCACGCCGTATTTCTAGGAGGCTTCGTTCACCACAACGAAGAGTTGGAAGAAGAAGTCGCTAAGAAAGTCACTATTGGTGACGGTCTTGAAGAACTTGACATTGATCAACTACACGTTCTTGTAGGTAATATCAATGCCAAAGTCAAGGATAAAACCAAAGATACTTCTGAGTTTTTGGCTAAGAAATGCGCCACAAGTAGGCTTAAAGATAAACAGATTGGTCTTATTCGCCGTTGGCGTATGACCTATGGTGACATGGAATAAACAAAGGAGACGGCCTTGAGTTGGACATACAATTCCGCCGATTTAGGCACAACAACAGCTTCGGGCCGTCTTAATTCTGTGCGTCTGCTGATTGGTGATACTGATACCACAGACCAGATCATGCAGAATGAAGAGATTGTCTTTGCACTATCTCAAACTAATGATAACGTCTATTATGCTGGTTCTTGGGCCTGTCATATGATTGCCTCTAAGTATTCTCGTTTGGTTGATACCAAACTTGAGGGTGCTGGGATGACCAATTATAGTGATATGGCTGCACACTACATCACAATGAGTGATCACCTCAATGATCTTGGTAAGCGTACTAATGGCCGTTCTCTGGGCATCTCTGCTGGTGGTATCAGCATCACTGATATGCAAGTTGCTCAAGATGATACTGACCGCGTAGACCCCGCTTTCCGAACCCAACAATTTGATAATAAAATGGCTGGGACTTATACGCCGGATTATTTCAATGGCCTTTAATACAGTCCCCACAAACTATTTCATTAAGCAACATGGTACAACTGTAACCCTAAGATCAAGAACCACAGGAAGTTATGATGATGCAACTGGTGTTGTGGCTATAACTTATACCGATTATTCGGCTTATGGTTATTCTTCTACCACCGTTCCTTCAAATCTAACATCAGACTCCACCATTAAGAATAGTCGAACCGTTCTTCTGACAAATTATCAGACAAATGGCACTGCCCTTCCTACCCCAAAAGTAAATGATCAGATCATTATCGGTAGCCTGACACTTGATGTGGTTAAAGTTGATGTCGTAAAATCTAATACCACGGTAGTTTATTACTCTCTTAAAACGGAGGGTTAATCATGGCTCAGATCAAGTTAACTTCTTTGATCAGTAAAATTGAGAATAGCTTGGATGAGGTCAAGAACCAATTCCTAGTTAATATGGCAAAAGATATTGTCAACACATCTATCCCAACTATTGACACTGGTGCTTATATCACTTCACACTCTATCCGAACAACAAGGGGTGCTGGTCGTTCTAGGTCATCGCATAATAAACCGAAGTTACAAGACCTCAGTGCAAAAGCTGCAAAAGCTACTGAAGCTTTGGGTCAACTCGTTGAAGATATTTCGTCTCTTTCAGAAGATCAAACACAGGTTTTTCTGACAAACAATTCACCCCATGCTAATATCGTTGAATATGTTCATGGGTATGCTGTTTATGAGAGTGTTCGTAATAGGGCAAACATACACCTACAAGATGCTATCAATACTGTGAAGGCCAGACAATGACAATCATCAATGATATTCGTGCTTGCCTAGATACCCATCTAACTGGGACTGTAGGTATCCCAACTATCGCTCGACAAAACGTCCCATTTCAACCCACTGTTGGAACCTCTTTTGTGAAGGCGGAGATGGTCCCCACTTCTCGTAGACCTGCTGTTAGGGGCCTTAATCCACAAAAGAGATACGATGGGCTTTACACGATCCTTATATGCACCCCTGAAGCTAAAGGTGCTGGCGCTGGATATGACATTGCTGACTCGTTGTTAGCTAGGTTTGACGCGGGTATAGACATTACCTATAATGGTTTCATCGTAAGCATTGATTATTCTGAGGTAAGAGCAAGTTTTCTTGACTCACCTTTCTACTGCACACCAGTCACCGTGGGGTGGTATATATATGGACAGTGATAATGTATAAAGCTATTTCTAATTTTGCGTTTGTAGGTAATACCTACTTCATCGGAGACGAGGTTCCTGAATCAGTAGCTTCTCTTCTGGCTGATCGGGCCGATTTGATTGAAGCCGTCAAAGCCAAGACTACTAAACCAAACCAATCTAATCTTCCCGAAGGAGAATAAATTATGGCCTTTGCACAGGGTTCGCGTTCCAGCCTCGCTTATATTGCCGAAAGCACTTTTGGCACAACCCCTTCCACCCCCACTCTTGCTAACCTTCCGATCAACAGCCACTCGCTTGATTTGACGAAGGATCGTGTAGAGGGTAATGAAATCCAAGCCGACCGTATGCCTCGTGTTGACCGTCATGGTAACCGTCAAGCTGGTGGTTCGATTGAAGTCGATCTGCGTAAGGGTGACTTTGATGCCCTCTTAGAGTCGGCTTTCTTGTCGTCCTTCTCTACCAATGTGTTGAAGATTGGCACCACCCCGAAGTTCTTCTCTATGGAAGATCGTGCTGTTGACGTTAACCAGTATCGCCTTTTCAAAGGTATGTCGGTTTCGACCCTGAGCGTTTCTATTGCCCCTAATCAGATGGTCACTGGCACATTTGAAATGGTTGGTAAAGATATGGTCCAATCGGGCACATCTGCAACTGCTTCTCCTATTACGGCTGCTTCCTCGAATGCTCCTTTTGACAGCTATAGTGGTGTTATCTCGGACGGTGGGACTGGTATTGCTATCGTGACATCGCTTGAGTTTTCGCTGTCCAACTCGTTTGCTCCCACTTTTATTGTTGGCTCTTCGTCCACTCCGCAACTTGAGTATGGTCGTGCTATTGTTGAAGGCACTATGACAGTCTACTACGAAAACGCCACTCTTATCAACAAGTTCCTAAACGAGACCGAATCTTCAATCCAAGTGACTGTTGATGATCCCACTGGTTCTTCAGACTATACCTTCTTGTTCCCACGGGTCAAGTATAATGGTGCTTCTGTTCCGTTGGCTAACCCACAGAGCCGTTTGATTACTCTACCCTTCGTATCTCTGTTTGATAGCACCGAAGGGACGAATTTGAAACTCACACGCTCTGCCTAATAAGCATCCCCGCAAGGGGTAGGGGCGAGAATAACTGTGTCGGGCGGAAATCTCGCCCCGTTTATATAAAACCCGACACAAATCCTAAGACCTAGGATTACACAGAACAATTATCCCGACAACCTAAAAGGAATACCCGACATGGATTTGCTTGACATTGGTAAAACCAAAGATACCACAGAAGTTACTTTGTATCACCCCGTAACCTCTGAGGTGCTTATGAACAAAGATAACTCTCCCATGACTATTACTGTGCATGGACCTTATAGTAAGAAATATAAATCTATTGCTCATGCGCAACAGAATCGCCGTCTTGCTAAAGCACAACGTGGTGGTAAGATAACGCTTTCTGCCGAAGAGATTGAATCTTCTGCAATGGAACTTCTTGTTCAGTGTGTTACAGATTGGAATATCACTCTTGGTGGTGAAAAACCCAAATGTGCAGAAGCAAAAGTCCGCGAAGTGTTCACTAATATGCCGTGGGTTAAAGATCAAGTTGATGCTGCTTTGGGTGACACTCAGGCTTTTTTGGAGAAGTAAAGGCATCTCTCCTTGAATATGCTGAAAAGAGTTTTAGGCTGGATCGTAAAGCCAAAGGCTCAAAAGGCACTGAAAGAGATCACCTAGAGCAAGTCGCTAAACAATTGGGGAAAGAGTTGGACGACAACAGTCTTGTAGACACTCCACCTTTCCCCGAATTAGCAATACACATCTGGTCCGCTTTCCTAGAACTACATAATGGTAGAACTTATGGGATGAGCGGGCCAAACCCTATCTCCTATGACACAGTTTATTTTTGGTGTCAAATGACAGGTATAGTATTGACCCCTTGGGAACTTGGTGTTGTCAAAGACCTAGACAATGAATATATAAAAGCAATGGGTGAAGAAAATGGCTGACCTTGCAACTATTACTATCCCTGTTGATACCTCTGCAATGGTTCGAGCCGTTAAAGATGCTAAGAGTCTTGAACGTGGTGTCAAGATGCTTGTCGATGCTTTTGATTCTGGCACCATTGGATCGCAACAACTTAGCAAAGGTCTTTTGCAACTCAAGCGTCAGTATGAAGACCTTTTTGGGACCAGTCAAAAAGCCACTGCTTCTGTTCGTGGATATGCTAAAAGTCTACAGGAATCCAAAGAAGCTGCCACATCTGCCGCAGCGGCTGAAGAGAAGTTGATTCTAGCTAAGAAAAAGGCAGATACTGCATACTCCCTCGGTATGCAAAAGGCTAGAGAAGAAGCCCGCGCTATTGCAGAGCTTGACAAAGCTAAACAAGCTAGTGCCGCTAGAGAAGATATGCTACGGCAAAAGTATAGCGAATCCTATCGTGCTATGGCAATTTATAGGTCGCAGGTCAAAGAACTTAATGAGGCACTCTCTGTTGGGGCTTTGAACCAAGGTTCCTATAAAGAACGTATTGATCGCCTTAATCAAAGTCTTGCCAATGGCACCATCGTAATGGGTGGATATACTGCACAAGCTGCTGGTGGTATGAATAAATTTGGTGTGGCAGCACAGCAAACAGGCTATCAAGTTAGTGACTTCCTTGTTCAAGTGCAAAGTGGAACTAACCCATTAGTCGCCTTTAGTCAGCAAGCTACACAGTTGGCGGGACTTCTTTATTTGATGCCAGAGCGTTTTCAAGTGGCTAGACTTGCTGTTCTTGGTTTTAGTGTGAGTGTGGCAACAGCGATTTCTATCGTGACAATCGGTATACCATTGTTAGCGATGCTCGCTATGAAATTCTTTGATTCTGGAAAGGGTGCTGATAAAGGCTCAGAAGGTATCAACACTTATGCGGGAGCAATGAAGTCTCTTACTGAAGAAATCCAAAAGAACCAAGAGGCTTTTTTAAAATTAAAATTTGGGACTGAGTCTCTTGGCATTGCAAGTGCAAGTCAACAAATTGAAGATTTAGAAAAGAAAATTTCGAGTCTTCAGGCTACCATTGACAGAATGAAAGAGATTGGTGGCAAAGCCGAAGCTTTTTCAGGACTTTTTACAGGGAGTGTGGCTGATTTAGATGCCCAAAAAGCCTCTCTAGAAGGACAGCTTACGGTTCTTAAAGATCAGGCAGAAGCACAACGTATGCTTGCTGGTGGTATGTCCGTAGCCGCTGGCATACAAAAAGGTTTGATTTACGATAAAGAGGTTGAACTACGTCTGGCTAAAGAACAAGTTGTTGAAGAGACAAAAGCAGAGAATCTTGCCCGACTTAAAAAAGACGCTTTTCATGCTATGGCTGGGGAGATGGGTGCTGTTAGTTCAGCAATGTTTAATGCTAATGACGGTGCTGCTAGTATTTTGAGCAACCTTGAAGATGCAGCAAACGCTGCTTTAGGGTTGAGAGATGCTCTTGGTCAGGTGGAATCTTCTGCTGCCTCTAGGGCAGACAGGATTGCCTCCCTAACTGCACAAATTAGTGCTGCTGCTAGGGGTGCATCTGTTAGTGCCGCACAGGCTCAAGCTGAAACTGTAGCACAGTTAGCTAAGACTGGTGCCAGTATCGACCAAATTGCTTCCGCTGCTCAAAAGGCGGGGGAACAGGCCCAAGAGATTGATAAGTTGGAAGGTTCTCTTAAAGACCTGACACAAACCTCTGGAAAAGCTGCTGGTGGTGCTGGAAAACTAAAAGATGGTCTTGATGAAACCACAAAAGCCGCAGAGCAACTAAGAACACAATTGGAAGCGCCTTTAGTCAATGCTGTAGGTTCTATTTCTGATGCCTTTGGTGACTTTGTGGCTAGAGGTCTTACAGACTTCAAGGGGTTTGTCCAATCTATTCTAAACTCTTTCAAGAACATGATTGCACAGATGATTGCTATGGCAGTTAAAAACCGCATTATGTTATCCCTTGGGATTGGTGGAATCACTCCAACTATGGCTGCTGCTGGTCAAGTCGCTGGTCTAGGGTCTGCTGGTGGGATGTTGGGTAGCCTTGGTGTTGGTAGTGGGTTTGCAGGTATTTCTGGTGGCACAGGCTTTCTTGGTGGTGCTGGTAATGCTATTTCCGGTTTAGCTGGCGGTGGTGCTGGATTTTTTAATGTGGGTGCTAATGCTGCTGCTGCTGGTGGTGGCCTTGCTGCTACTATCGGTGCTGTAGCTGCCCCTCTCCTTGCTGTAGCTGCTGTATTCAGCTTCTTCAAGAAGAAAACCAAGGAACTTGACAGTGGTCTCCAAATCACTGTTAACAACATGGATACTCTTGTAGAAACCTTTAAGAAAGTTCAGACCACACGTTTCTGGGGTTTGTCTAAGAAGACTAAGACAACCACTGGTGTTGCTGATGCAGAGATTTCTGACCCCATCACAAATGCTGTTTCAACAATTCAGTCTGACATTCTTAACATGGCTTCTGCTTTGAATATTGGTTCAGATGCCTTCAAAGACTTCTCTTATGAAATAAAGGTATCCCTTAAGGGATTGACGGAAGAACAAGCAACTGCTAAAATCCAAGAAGAATTAGCAAAACTTGGTGATGCTTTTGCTAACATGATCCCTAACCTCTCTTCTTTTGCAATAGAGGGTGAAACCACAAGCCAAACTCTTGTTAGGTTGTTTAACAGTCTACAGGTTGCAAACTTCCACTTCAACCAATTGATTGGGACGATGTTTGAGGCTTCTCTCTCAGGCGCAAATCTGGCATCCACTCTGGTCCAAGCCTTTGGTGGCATAGATGCTTTCAATAGCAGTATGTCTTTCTTCACTGAAAACTTCTACTCAGAAGCAGAACAAGTGACGATGGCATCTGACCGTATCACGGCTGCTTTTAGTGCGCTTGGTCTAGCTGCCCCTACTACTGCGGCTGCTTTCCGTAGTCTTGTTGAAAGCCTAATGCGTGATGTGACGGCTGGTGTTGCAGGTGCTGCAAATATTCTTGCTGGTGTCCTAGCTACACAACAGGATGTTATCAAAGTTGATGCCTATAAGGCTGCTCAAGCTGCGGCAAGGCAAGCTGCTGCTGCACAAGCTGCTGCTGCAAGACAGGCTGCCGCACAAGCTGCTGCTCAGGCTGCTGCACAAGAAGCACAACGGGCAGCAGAAGAGGCGGCTCAGAAAGCAGAGAAAATTGCTCGTGAACGCTACGACCTAGAATCTCAACTCCTCGAACTACAAGGTAACACTGCTGAACTTCGTCGTAGAGAACTGAGCCTTCTAGACCCAACCAATCGTGCCCTTCAAGAGATGATCTGGAAATTGCAAGATGCTAAGGATGCAATGGAAAGTATCAATGAGGTTGACTTTGCCACAAAGGTTGACTACCTTCGTGCTGTCGGCCTAGCCAGAAATAATGTCCCTGGTTTTGCTACTGGTGGTATGCACTCTGGTGGTGCGCGTATTGTTGGTGAAAATGGTCCAGAACTTGAAGTCACTGGTCCGTCTCGTATCTATAACAACCAAGACACTTCCAATATGTTCCGTGACCCTAACCTTGCTTCTGCTGTGGAAGGGTTGCGTAGGGAAGTTTCAGGTATGCGCTCTGAGCAGCTACAGATACAAGTTGAAGTCTCTAAAAACGTAAGGCGTACTTATGAGATTGAACGTAAGTGGGATATAGATGGTCTTCCTCCTCAAAGGGTATAATGAATGAAACTTATTAAACCTGTAACTGTGACAGACAGTATCCTTGTAAGTTCTACTGTTCCTGAAAATGACTATGCTCAATGGTCTTCAGTAACTACTTACGCTATCGGCAACAGGGTTATTGTTCTAAGTAAC
>JBPCSW010000318.1:0-2671 GCA_051006675.1 Fluviibacter sp. | reverse complement strand
CATCCTATACGCTAAGTTTAAAAAAAAAAAGGCAAATCCAGCTGATATTTTAAACTTTTCGCCTGCCGTGGGTGATCTGGCCGTACCAAACGCCACGGTGCCATCCTCATTCAAGGTTGCAGCGACCAATAACGCCCTAGTGACTGTACCGATGCTTTATGGCGGTGCGCAGGATGAGCTGGAGTTGTATGTGGGCTATTTCTGGCAAGGCCCGCCTATCAATGAAGCGATTGTGACTACGCAAACCGGTATTGATGCTTTATTAGGCAGCTTTTACAGAGAGGATTCGGCTCGTATTACAGCCATCAAGAACCAATATCCTCTATTAAACAATGCGTCGACCAACTTCAACGCTGCAAAGGCGCTGGGTCGGGTTCTGTCTGACTACAATCCTACAATTGGTATTAGCAATTGTTTGTATCTGCAAACATCGAATGTCATCAAAAACGTTCGGGCATCAAGTTACACCGCTAATCCGATCTACCAATTTGAATTTGCAGATCCGGCAGCGCCGGTATGTGGCGTTGGCATTGCCGAACCTTGCCCACCATTTGTAATGACGGGGCCGGTTCATTCGTCCGAGCTCAATTATTTCTTCCCGAACTTTTCCAATACATCGGCTATGAATGCGCCAAATCTGCCACTTGCATCGCAACTGCTAGCGGATCAGATGGTTGCCTACTGGGGTAAATTTGCTGCTACAGGTAACCCGAATAAGACAGGGTTGCCGAATTGGCCGGTATATAACGGCAGTACCGGTTCCAACAACGTGCTCAAGTTCATCCCTGGTGCTGTTGTTGCCTATGACGCAGATGCTGCACACCAGTGCTCTGCATTCTGGGCAAACACAACACTAACGCCGTCGATGTACAGTTTGCCAACGACATCGCCGTACTAACGAGCGGGTTTAGTGCATCGGGTTGGTGAAGCACCATGCCTCGTGCCAGGTATGCTTGGCTAACAGGCTGGCGTTACTGAATCCATGTTTGCCGAGCAGCTTGCCATAAAACTCGGGGTGTTCAGGGAAGTCATACGTCGTCGCATGGTTCACAATCAGGTCCTGCGCTTCTGATGACAGCGCTGTCCAAGTTTCTTTAAGTCGCCCCATGTAGTGTCGCATATAAGCAGCTCGGTCTTCGTCGGGTTCCAGGAATATGTCGATCAATACAAACAAGCCGCCGGGCGCTAATACCCGGGCGATTTCCCCCACCATCTGCTGCTTTTGGGGTGTGTTGAGGTGATGTATAGCATAGCTGCTGTAAACAAGGTCAGCGCTGTGGTCTGGCTGTTCGCTCACGACTTTGAGCATGTCGTCACAGATCAGCTGTGCGGAGATCCCAAGAGTCTTGATCTGTTCTTCAGCAATATCCAGGGCCGGTTTGCTCAGGTCGCAACCAATATAGGCGTCGATGCGATTTGCAGAGATCAGTGGTAGGGTCATGCTGCCATCACCACTGCCCAGATCCAGAATACGGAACTGATCGTTGGCTCGGTAAGACTCTAAGGCAGCCCTCACCGCATCAGAGATCTCCCGGTGGTACATGTAATTGTTTCGAATGATGTCCTGGTAAACACGCCAGGACTTTAGAAATACCTGAACAGCACTTTGGTCGGTTGAAATAGCGTTCATAGGAGAGTTAAGCGACTTCAATCAGTTCAACGCGCCCTGTCTTGATGTCATACAGACCACCAACGACTTTAAGCTGACCATCGCGGACGCGCTTACTTAAAATTGGGGTGGCCGAACGAAGCCTAAGGACATTCAGACGAATGTTTTCCCGGGTGGCGGCATCGGCCAGGTCTTTGGGTTTCCGCTTGCGGGCACCTTCAACCGCCGGACTCAGGGCCGTTGTTAATGACTGAATGTGGCCGGGGAAGCTCTCATCTTTTTCTACAGCTTTGATGGCAGCACCAATCGCGCCGCAACTTGTATGGCCGAGAACCATAATTAATTGGGCATTCAGTACTGCCGTACCGTATTCTAAGCTGGCCAGAATTTCTGGCGTCACAAAGTTACCGGCCACGCGGGTGATAAACAGATCACCCTGGTTTTCATCAAAAGCAAGTTCCGGGCTCACGCGTGAATCAGCGCAGCCCAGTATGCAGGCATACGGGTTTTGGCCTGTGGCCAGTGCTTTGTTGACGGTCGTGAAACTATCGGTGCTCTCGACGCCTTTGACATAACGGCGGTTACATTCCATTAAACGAGTAAGCGCGGCATCTGGTGTCAGTACATTTTCTGGTTTGGGTGTCGCCGGCGGTGCGGCGAAAGCTGTTGTGGGTAACGCAACCGAGCTCAAAGTTGCGCCCAAGCCCAACGTGGCATATTTCAGAAAATCACGTCGAGTTGGTTTCTGGTTGAGATCTTGTTCACAGGTTTGGCACATATCGGTCACCTTAAAGTCTGAATTAGTGCAGTATAAGATTAACCTCTAAAGCTTGCTGAGTTGTCTTCGTGTCAAAAATGTCAGAATTGGTCAGAATTGACCCGTAGATGTTTGTTACTATGATTAAACTAAAATCAATAGAGGGTCTAACTACCGTGCGAAACCTCCATGCATTGCTCAAAGCCTCGTTCATCATAGCTGCTAGCGGGGCGTTAGTGGCCTGTGGTTCGGGCAGCAATTCAAATACGACTGCTGCACCGGGTAACAATGGTGGGCTTGATTGT
>JBPCSW010000317.1:0-5291 GCA_051006675.1 Fluviibacter sp. | reverse complement strand
GAATAATATTTTCAAAGGCTTCGGGAGTTTCACGGTACATCTTGGGATAACGCAACATCAGCGGAAAGCGTCGTTCGCCTTCATAGATCATGGTCGCTTCGCGACCCCCATTAGCGATTTCAATGACGTTGTTAACATCCTCTACATTAAGCCCGTAACGCGCGATCGATTCCCGGTTGATATTCAGGGTGAGATAGTTTTGTCCGGTAACCTGCTCGATACGCAAATCGGTGGCGCCTTCCATGCTGGCCAGTAACCTACCGATCTGGTTACCCAGCTTACGTAGTTCCTGGATATCGTCGCCAAAAATCTTTACCGCCACCTGTGAGCGGACCCCCGACACCATTTCATCGACCCGCGCTGCAATGGGTTGAGAAATCGCTGTTTCAACACCGGGCAGGGCTTTGAGTGCAATACGTACCTGGTCTTCAATCTCGGTTTGAGAAAGTTTACGTTCCCCACTGGGTTTGAGCGAGACAATCGGGTCAGATTCATTGGGTTGGCCCGGATCGGCGGGAGACTCACCACGCCCGAGTCGGGAGACTGCCGATTTAACGCCGGGAATTGCCGCAATCCGCTTGAGTGCTTCGAATTCCATCTTGACCGATTCTTCTAGTGAGATGTTGGCCTGTCGGACAATCACGGGCGTGATGGCACCTTCCTTCATGATGGGAATGAAAGACTTACCCAGAAACGGAAACACCAGAAAACTTAGTACTAATGAACTGGCGGCGTAGAAGATAACGCGCTGTGGGTTGTTGATAGACCACTGTAGCGCTTTAAGATAGGGTGCCTTGATACGTGCCACAAAGGGTGTGTCATGCTCGGCGCCGCCTTTGAGAATGTAGGAGCACAGTACAGGGGATAAGGTGAACGAAAGAATCAGCGACAGGGCCAGGGCTATCGCAATGGTTAATGCCAGCGGCGCAAACATCTTGCCTTCCATGCCTTCCAGAGATAGCAGTGGCATGAATACCAGAATAATGATGCCTACACCAAAGAGTACTGGCTTACCGACTTCAGTCGCTGCATCCAGAATGATTCGCAAACGCGAAACGCCTTCCTCAGCACGCTGGCCAAGCCGTGCGAAGGTGTTTCCGACAACCACGACAGAACCGTCCACCATAATGCCGATAGCGATCGCCAGACCGCCCAGTGACATCAGGTTGGCGGATAGGCCATAGTGGTTCATCACCATGAAGGTGAGTAGCGGGGTGAGTAAGAGCGTCGCTGTGACAATGACCGATGAACGGGCATCACCCAGATAGACATACAGAACGATAATAACCAGCAGTACGCCCTCTAGCAGTACTTTAACCACATTCGAGAGTGCGGCATCCACTAAATCTGTACGGTCATAGAAGGGAACAATCTGAAGCCCTTCTGGTAAAAGATGTCGTTTGTTGATGTCAGCAACCTTGGCTTTGATGGCACCAACAACACGCCTTGCATTTTCTCCCCGTTGCATCTGAATGATGCCCGCAACCGATTCTGTTACACCGTCTTTCACGATGGCGCCTTGTCTTGTTTCCGTGCCCATACGGACGGACGCCACATTGCGCACAAACACCGGCGTGCCATTGACCTCTTTTAATACAATGTTGCCAATATCCTCAATGTCTTTGATCAGCCCAACGCCACGGATGAGATAGCGCTCTTCATAGACGGGCATCTGGCCACCGCCCGTGTTGGCATTATTTCGGGCAAGAGCGCTGTACACATCCTGGATAGTCAGGTTGTAATGATGCAATCGTTCCGGGTTGGCCGATACCTGATATTCACGGGCGTACCCGCCCATCGTGTTGATTTCGGCAACGCCGGGCACGCTGCGTAGCATGGGTCGGACAATCCAGTCTTGAACAATACGACGTTCGGTAAGCTCTTCAACTGTTAGCGCACGCTTGCCATCCGCGGGATGTTCAATCGTGTATTGATAGACTTCGCCCAGCCCGGTTGATACGGGTCCCAGAACCGGTGTGACACCGGGTGGCATACGACCCATCACCTCGATTAGACGCTCAAGAACCATCTGTCGGGCAAAATAGATGTCGGTCTTGTCGGTAAAGACCAGCGTAATCACCGCAATGCCATTGCGATTGAGTGAGCGCATGTCGGTCAACCCCGGTAGCCCGGTCATCGCAATTTCAATGGGTACCGTAACAAAGCGTTCGACTTCTTCGGGCGATCGACCCGGAACTTCTGCAGCAATCTGGACCTGAACATTAGTCACGTCCGGGAAGGCGTCTACAGAGAGACGATTGATCGCCAGCAGCCCGACAACAAACAGTGCAACCGCTAGAACGACAACGACAATGCGTTGAGCAAGTGCGGCGCGGACAATAGGTTGAATCATGAGCAGTCGATCTGTGACAAATTAACCGCCCGAGAGTCGCTTTTTGCGCTCGGTGTTCAAGTGATAAGCCTGCTGAGTGACGATCAACGTTCCAGGCTCAAGACCAGACAGCACTGGACGTACGCCATTGGTCTCCGGACCAAGTTTGACCACAGTCAGTTTGTAATGATTGTCGGCGAGGGCGATGAAGACATGATCGTAGCCATCTTCGCGAACTACTGCAGCTGCCGGAACCACAGGACGATCTGTTGGTTTGCCTGAAATGAGCAACGTAGCCAGCATGCCGGGTTTGATCATCCGGTCTTTATTGATTAGTACCGTTCTGGCGGGAATCGTACGTGTTTCATTGCTGACCAGCTCACCCACATAGACGAGCTTACCTTCAAAGTGCTGGTTGGCTAGGGCGGGGATTTCAATTCGCATTGGTTGATCAACCGCCAATAGCGAAGCTTCCTGCTCAGGTACCTGTGCTGTGACCCAGACCTCAGAGAGGTCAGCAACGGTAAACAGCGCGTCCGAAGGTTGAACGACTTGGCCCAGAACAATCTTGCGCTCCACAACGGTACCCTCGATACTCGACGTGACAGCCGCGATCGAATTCACATTACCGGTTTTGCCAAGAGCCTCGATCTGTTCGGGAGGCATGCCGAGTACACGTAACTGATCGGCCATCGCCCGACGTTCGGCGGCAGTAGTTTCTGCTTCACTTTGACGTCGCTGGAGATCTGCTTTGGCGATAACATCTTCTTTGAAGAGTATTTTTGCCCGATCATAGGCGCGCGCCGCGAGTTCGTTGGCTGCCCGCGCTTTGAGATAGGCCAGCTGGGTTTGCCCTAATTCTGTTGAGTTGATTCGTGCTAGTACGGTGCCACGATCAATTTCCTGTCCGGGCATAGCAAGAATCTCGGTGACCCGGCCGGTTACCGTAGCACCAATGCGGGCAACGCGTTGCTCATCGAATTCAACCTTGCCACTAACACGTAGCGTCTCGGAAAATGGCATTACCTCTACGGGTTTGACGTCGACCACCCACTGTGGGCTATCCGGGTCGGTTAGGTCATGGGTTAGATCGATAATGTCCGGATCATGAATGGTGTTTTCATCCTGAGATTTGTGGCTGTCTGGCACCAACACCATCAGCGCAATAAGTCCTGCAACACACCAGAACAGAATGTTGTGACGACGTGATGGAGGCAGGCTGCGCCAACGGTTGACCTGATCCGGTGCAAATCGTTCCAGTAGATTGAGTATCGGATACCAGAGCCAGTCTCGGGTGCGAACCCAAAGGCCTGTCACTAATGGCAACAGCAAAGGTTTCAGATTATTCCAGAGCGGGTCAATCCATTTTGCCTTTTGCGGTGCCAATACATTGGCAAGGTGCGTTTTTTCCTGGCGATAGGTGCGCCGGATCCGACGCATCAAAGGCTCCGCAACAAGCAGAAAGCGCTCGACCAGAGCCAGTAAACGATGCTTAAGTCGGGATAGCTGCTGTTGAAATTTATCTGGAGAATGCGAGGGCATCATGTGGGTTCAGATTGGCTCAGAATTCGGGCAGTTTCGAAGCACCTTTGTGGGTGTCCTGCATGTAATTTTCTGGCGGAACATGGGAGATCGAACGTAATCGATCAATTTCTACCGAAACAGTTGCCAGATCAAAGCGTGCAGCAATTAATTCGTTGCGAGCCGCTCTGTAGGTGCGTTGGGCATCCAGCCATTCCAGAATGCCGCGTTCACCATAGCGGTATGCCGATTCGGCAATCCGTTGCGCGGCGGCCGCTTGCGAGAGAAGTTGCGTTTCGAGTACCCGAACCTGATTGCTGGCAATTTGGTAAAGCTGGTAAGTGGCCTCAAGTGATTCGGAAAAGCTGAGTCGTTGGGCGTTCAACTGATGTCGGCTACTTGATACTTCGGCCTTTGCCTTGGAAATCTGGCCGCTTCTCCAATCCCAGAGCGGGATCGTCATCACCACGCCTCCGCGGGAATACTGTTGTGTCGGATCCACTTCCCGTTCTGCGATCAGCGCGATCTTGGGCAGTCGCATGGACTTTTCCATGCTTAAGCGATGTTCAGCTGCACGCTGTTCAGCTTCTGTTTTCATGAGAATCGGGTTGCGTGCCAGCTATTCAGCCTTCAATTTTTCTTTGGGCGGTAACTGAATCGTATTAGGTAGACTGCCCTGAACACTCCAGCCTTCAGGAAGCGGGTGGCCAACGGCCAGCCGCAGATTAGCCCGGGCTTGTTCGACACGCAGTCGAGCAGCATCCATGTTTTTGCGGGCGTTCAGCATTTCCGTATCTGCCCGAATCAGATCGAATTTAGGGGATTCACCCACCTGATGGCGAAGTGCAATCCGGTCACGGATTTGTTGCGTTAGTGCCAGATCCTCTTCGGTAGCAGTGGCTTCTGCCAACCGGCGCAGCAACTCGTAGTAAGAGAGTTTTTTTCGGGCGACAGAGTCATCTTCGAAACTCTGGCGGTTGGCATCGGTTGCTTTGACAATTTCGTCCGCTGCATCAATTCGGGCACTTCGTACCATCGGGATCTCGATGGGCTGAGCCATGGTGATGTTGTACACCTGTCCCGAGATCGGGGTCAGGGAGTTACGTTCTTTACTCCGTCCGAGCTGGCCACCTACATCTGGATTGGGGTACGCACGTGCCGTTGTCGCATCACCTTTGGCTGCGGCTACCTGCTCGCGAGATGCCAGGATGTAGGCGTTTTCGTTAAGTCCGATACCGATGAGCTGGTCTAGCGTCAGCGAGGGGCCAGCTAATAGCGTCTCAACGAAGCCAAAACTGCATAAAGCAGCACACGCCCATTGTTTCAGTGTAAGAAACGGGCTTTTGTTGGTCTTCGGTGAGGCGGCAATACTATGCATGCATCTATTTTAAGGATTTGACCTTAAGAGCTGATTAAACACCCCTCTAAACAAGCAAGC
>JBPCSW010000316.1:0-4005 GCA_051006675.1 Fluviibacter sp. | reverse complement strand
CTGTAAACCCTGTGGACGGCGCTGGGCTGGCGTAATTCCCTGTTGCAGGAAATCACGGAAGGAGTCGAGCTGGGTCGCCAGAAGGTAAGGTACCTCGAGCACCGTTTCGCGCTTCGCAAAGCTTTTGCGAATGCGCTTTTTCTCGGTAAATGAATAGGTCATCATCGCTCCGGATCTAGATCAATCATTAAGTAATCGGTCATGGCATGACTGCCATGCAATAGGTATTCATGTTGCTTATCGGCAAAGCCAAACATCCGGTTGCGGGACGCTTGGCTTTGCCGGCTGGGCTCTGCGATTTTCGTTGCTACGCAACGCAGACCGCAGAAACGCCAAAAGCACGCAAGGCCGGGGCGCTAGCCCCAGCCTAACGTGCACGGACAACAAGGTCTTACTTAACTTCGACCTTGGCGCCAGCTTCTTCCAGTTGCTTCTTCAGGGCTTCAGCGTCAGCCTTGGAGATGCCTTCCTTCACTGCCTTAGGAGCGCCGTCAACAACGTCCTTGGCTTCCTTCAGACCCAGGCCAGTTGCTGCGCGAACAACCTTAATAACTTCAACCTTCTTATCGCCAGCAGCAGCCAGGATAACGGTGAATTCGGTTTGCTCAGCAGCAGCATCGCCACCGCCAGCAGCAGCACCCGGGGCAGCGACGGCCATAGCGGCAGCCGATACACCAAACTTCTCTTCAAATGCCTTAACCAGCTCGTTCAGTTCGAGAACGGTCAGATTAGCAACGGCGTCCAGGATATCGTCCTTGGTAATTGCCATGATTGTTACTCCAGTAAGTTCTAATCGTTAAAAAAGGTTCGGAAGTGACCGGCCTGCTTAGGCAGCAGCGCCTTCTTCTTCGCGTTTTTTCGCCAGAGCGCCCAGGCTGATTGCCATGCCAGTCAGTGGTGCCATCATGACACCCAGCAGCTTGGCCAGCAGTTCCTCGCGGCTCGGGATGCTTGCCAGTGCCTTGACGCCAGCGGCATCCAGGGTTTCACCGGCATAGCTACCTGCCTTAAGAATCAGCTTGTCGTTCGACTTGGCAAAGTCGTTCAGCACCTTGGCAGCTGCGATCGGATCTTCGGCAATACCGTAGATCAGCGGGCCAACCATGTGTGACGACAGGTCTGCAAAAGGCGTGCCTTCAACCGCGCGACGTACCAGGGTGTTCTTAAGAACACGCAGGTAGACACCCGATTCACGTGCCTTGGCGCGCAGCTTGGTGAGATCACCCACTTCGATGCCGCGGTACTCAGCGAGTACAACGCTTTGCGCTTTAGCTACTTGGCTCGACACTTCGGCAACCACTGCCTTTTTGTCGTTCAGATTCAGACTCATTCGTCTTTCTCCATTCAAGTCAACATGTAACCGGCGAACCAGTTACCCCCATTACGGTGACCGAAATCAGAGACTCGCGGACGTTGCCGCGAAATCCTGTTCTGGGACCACCATCTGCGCAGGATGCTCCGAAGAGCAATTAAACGTTGTGACGCACCTGCGGTCTTTGACGATCTGGCCACCTAGCACCCAAGGATGCCGGGCAGCCAGCCCAAAGTTCTTTAATACTTAAGCCTGTACCGATGCCTGATCGACGTGCACGCCAGGACCCATGGTGCTGGAAACGGCGATCTTCTTCAGGTACTGACCCTTAGCCGAAGCTGGACGAGCCTTAACCAATGCATCAACCAGCGCACGCAGGTTCTGTTCAAGTGCTTCGACACCAAACGAGGCGCGACCAATTGTCGTGTGTACGATGCCGCCCTTATCGGTACGGTACTGAACCTGGCCAGCCTTGGCATTCTTGACTGCCGTAGCCACGTCCATAGTTACCGTGCCAACCTTCGGGTTTGGCATCAGGCCACGTGGACCAAGAATCTGACCCAGTTGACCAACGATACGCATCGCGTCGGGTGTTGCGATAACGATGTCGAAATCCATATTGCCGGCCTTAACCTGCTCAGCCAGATCTTCGAAACCGACCACATCAGCACCTGCTGCGGTAGCAGCTTCAGCCTTGTCGCCCTGGGCGAACACGGCAACACGCATCGTCTTACCGGTACCCGCTGGCAGCACGACCGAACCACGAACAACCTGGTCCGACTTACGTGCATCAATGCCGAGGTTCAGTGCAACGTCGATGGATTCATCGAACTTGGCCGTTGCCAGATCTTTGGCAATAGTCAGCGCTTCACCAAGCGGATACAGCTTGTTACGATCAACCTTGCCTTGAACGGCCTTTTGACGCTTTGTCAGTTTTGCCATATTAGAGGCCCTCCACGGTGATACCCATGCTGCGGGCGCTACCAGCAATGGTGCGCACCGCGGCGTCCAGATCAGCGGCTGTTAGGTCAGCTTGCTTGGTCTTGACGATGGCTTCAGCTTGGGCACGAGTAATTTTGCCAACTTTGTCGGTATGTGGACGCGGGCTACCCTTCTGGATGCCTGCAGCCTTTTTGATCAGGATGGTGGCCGGTGGGCTCTTCATCACGAACGTGAAAGACTTATCGGCATAAGCCGTAATAACAACCGGCGTTGGCAAGCCTGGCTCCATGCCCTGCGTGGCCGCATTAAAGGCTTTACAGAATTCCATGATGTTCAGGCCGCGTTGACCCAGAGCTGGACCAACAGGTGGCGACGGGTTAGCTTTACCCGCGGGGATTTGCAGCTTGATATAGCCGACGATCTTCTTTGCCATGAAAGGCTCCTTAAAGTGAGTTTTAACGCGCTTTCGCCAACCGTGGCCAACTACTAACGCTCCTCTTTGCCAACGATAATGCCGGGGTTGGCGCCCTTAAAGCCTGATCAGTGTCGCGTTATGCTTTTTCGACCTGACCAAAATCCAGTTCTACCGGTGTCGAACGGCCAAAAATGCTGACCGAAACACGTAGCTTGCTCTAGTCGTAGTTGTCGTCTTCGACGTTGCCATTGAAGTCCGTAAACGGACCTTCCTTGACGCGAACCATTTCGCCCACTTCAAACAGAATTTTCGGACGGGGTTTTTCAACACCTTCCTGCATCTGCTGCATGATCTTGTCGACTTCCTTCTGGGAAATCGGCGTTGGCTTGGTGGCGGTGCCGCCCACAAAACCAGTGACCTTAGGCGTGCTCTTGATGAGATGCCATGTGTCGTCGTTCATGTCCATTTCAACAAGGACGTAGCCCGGGAAAAATTTGCGCTCGGAGATGGCCTTCTGACCACCGCGCATTTCCACGACTTCTTCTACCGGCACCAGAATCTGACCAAACAGATCCTGCATGCCTGCACGCTGAATGCGCTCGGCAAGCGCACGCATAACGCTCTTTTCGAAGCCTGAATAGGCGTGTACGACGTACCAACGTTTGCTCATTATTTCTTCCAGCCCAGGATCAGGTCATACATGACCCACTCCAGGGTTTTATCTGTCAGCCACAGAAAGATGGCCATGATCAGGACGAACACAAAAACCATCGCCGTTGTCTGCAGCGTTTCCTTGCGGGTCGGCCAGACAACTTTGCGTGCCTCATAGGTCGATTCGCGGACAAACGCTGCCAGCTGGCGACCCTGTGTTGTCGTCCAAACCAGCAGGACAGCAACCACGAGGCCACCCAGCACCGATGCACCACGCAGCAGCGAGGCATCTGGCGCCAGCAGGTAGAACCCGGCGATCCCGGCAGCAACAGCAAGCACTGCCAGTACAAATTTAAACTTATCGACCATCAGACACAATCAGGACTGCTAATACAGTCCACGGCTAAAAGTGGCAGGGGCGGAGGGCATCGAACCCCCAACCTTTGGTTTTGGAGACCAACGCTCTGCCAGTTGAGCTACACCCCTGCAAAACACTTAAGGCGCCCCCATATTCCGGAGCGCCTCAGGCAACTGCGACCCGCTTGCGACGGGCCCTGGCAACAAATCGTTACTCGATGATTTTCGAGACGACGCCGGCGCCAACGGTACGGCCACCTTCGCGGATTGCGAAGCGCAGACCTTCTTCCATGGCGATCGGGTTGATCAGTTTTACAGTCATGCGGAT
>JBPCSW010000315.1:0-6947 GCA_051006675.1 Fluviibacter sp. | reverse complement strand
GTGCAGCAACCACCGCCAATGCCTTGTTGGTGCTGGGGCTTCACGAAAATGGTGCGTGCGCACGATGAGTTTGAGATGAGGAAACGCGGTTAATTCCTTGTCTGGACTGGCTTTTTTAAAAGCTCCCAAAATTTTCGCGGAGTTTTTTGGTGCAATAATGAAGTAGGCTGCAGTCGGGAAATGGCTTGCAGTAAGGCGTTGCGGGGCAGAGGGTCTTAAAAAATTCACGTAAAGACTTGCAAATTCATTGAGGAATCAGGGCATAATGATTCCACGCGATCAATTGATGACTGATTGATCCTATCGATTTTGTACAAACTATCGGGAGACACCCACATGAATAAAGCTGAACTGATTGAAGTAATCGCTAAAGAAGCCAAGCTGAGCAAGGCTGCTGCACAAGCTGCTCTGGACGCTACTGTTGCTGCCGTTGTTAAGGCTGTAACCAAGGGTGACTCGGTAAGCCTGGTTGGTTTTGGTTCGTTCTCGAGCGGCAAGCGCGCTGCCCGTACTGGCCGTAACCCACAAACTGGCGAGACCATCAAGATTGCTGCTGCCAAGACCGTTAAGTTCTCGGCTGGTAAGGCATTCAAGGATTCCGTGAACAAGCGTAAGTAATTGCGTTTAGCTTCATGAGAACGGCCCGCTTCGGCGGGCCGTTTTTTTGCACTGCACTTTGCGTTTCGTCAAACAAAAGAGGAAAATCCTCCTTTGTCTTTGTGCCTGCTGTTCAGGCAAAGCCCCCAATTCAATCCGCCCGGAGAGACTGCTCTTGTCGGGTGATGCTGGAGTAGTTTATGGAGAAGGATCTGCGCGCCGCAGCACTGGAGTATCACCGTTATCCCACCCACGGGAAGATTTCGGTGACGCCGACGAAAGGGCTGACCAATCAGCGTGATCTGGCTCTGGCCTATTCTCCCGGCGTTGCATTTGCCTGTGAAGAAATTGAAGCGAATCCTGACGAAGCAGATACGCTCACTTCGCGTGGAAACCTAGTTGGTGTAGTGACCAATGGCACGGCGGTGCTCGGCTTGGGTAACATTGGCCCGCTGGCATCGAAGCCGGTGATGGAAGGTAAAGGTTGTCTGTTCAAGAAATTTGCCGGTATCGATGTATTCGATATCGAGCTGGCCGAAAATGACCCCGATAAACTGATCGACATGATTGCCGCGCTGGAGCCAACGCTCGGCGGGGTTAACCTCGAAGACATTAAAGCGCCAGAGTGCTTCTACATCGAGCGCGAGCTGAAAAAGCGTATGAAGATCCCGGTCTTCCATGACGATCAGCATGGCACTGCAATTATTTCGGCGTCAGCCCTCCTTAATGGCCTCAAAGTCATCAAGAAAGATATCGCCAACGTACGCGTTGTTGTTTCTGGTGCGGGCGCTGCTGCGATTGCCTGTCTGGATCTGTGGTGTGAGATTGGCGTGAAGCGCGAACACATCACCGTGTGTGACTCCAAAGGTGTGATTTATGTTGGCCGTGAAGAAAACATGGAGCCGACGAAAGCCAAATACGCGCAGAAAACAGAAGCGCGTACGCTGAAGGATGCCCTGGTGGGTGCAGATGTTTTCCTGGGCTTATCAGCTGCGGGTGCACTTAAGGCGGAATGGCTGCCGCCGATGAATGAGAATCCACTGATTTTTGCGTTGGCGAACCCAACGCCAGAAATCATGCCGGAAGAAGCGCGCAAGGTGCGCCCTGATGCCATCATTGCAACCGGTCGTTCGGATTATCCTAATCAGGTGAACAATGTCTTGTGCTTTCCGTTCATATTCCGCGGTGCACTCGATGTGGGTGCGACGACTATTACGGAAGAAATGAAGCTGGCTTGTGTTTATGCAATTGCCGAGCTGGCCGAAGTTGAAGTCTCAGATGAAGTTGCAATGGCCTACGCTGGCCACGATCTGCAATTCGGGCCGGAATACCTTATTCCGAAACCATTCGACCCCCGTCTGATTACACGTATTGCACCAGCCGTTGCTAAGGCAGCGGTGACTTCGGGCGTTGCACGTCGTCCGATTGCTGACATGGATGCCTATGTTGAGCGTTTGAAGGAGTTTGTGTATCACACAGGTATTGGCATGCGTGCCGTATTTGTGGCCTGTAAAGAAGGCGAACGTCAGCGCATTATTTTTGCCGAAGGTGAAGACGAGCGCGTGTTGCGCGCCACCCAGATTATTCTGGAAGAACAGTTGGCAACACCCATTCTGATTGGTCGTCCGGGTGTTGTAGAGAAGCGCCTGGAGCGTGCCGGTTTGCGCATCCGTCCGGGTGTCGATTTCGAACTGGTGAATCCGGAGAATGATCCGCGTTACCGCGATTGTTGGACGGCCTATCACAAGCTTATGGCCCGCCGTGGCGTAACGCCTGCCGTAGCTAAGTCAGCTATGCGCCGTGACACAACCCTGATGGGTGCCATGCTGATGAAGCTGGGCCACGCTGATGGCATGATTTGTGGTGTCCTAGGTCAATACGCAGATCACCTCAGCGTTGTGAATGATGTGATTGGTAAGCGTAGTGGTGTTGGCGTATTCGCCGCGATGAATTACCTGATGCTGCCAGGCCGTTCGCTGTTTATTGCCGATACGCACGTGAATGAAAATCCGAATGCCGAACAGGTGGCTGAAATTGCCATGCTGGCGGCCGATGAAGTGAAGCGTTTTGGTGTCCATCCGAAAGTTGCCTTGCTATCGCATTCGAATTTTGGTTCGTCATCGTCGGAATCAGCCTTGAAGATGAGCCGCGCCGCCGCACTGCTGCCGGCACTGTCTTCAGGCGAAATGGATGTAGACGGTGAAATGCATGGCGATGCAGCGTTGTCGGAAGAAATCCGTCTTAATGCCTACCCGGATTCGGCTCTCAAGGGCGAAGCAAATGTGCTGGTGATGCCGAATATTGATGCGGCTAATATCTCGTATAACCTGATCAAGATGATTGGTGGTTCAGGCGTAACGATTGGTCCGATTCTGCTGGGTGCCGCGCATCCTGTACATATTCTGACTTCATCGTCTACGGTACGCCGCGTCGTTAATATGACGGCTATGGCGGTGCTGGATGCGTTGAAGATTAAACGCTAACTTGCCGATAATCGTTAAAGAGAATAGAGTGTTCCGACAATTCGCAGCGATGCGAATATCCGCATAACCCAAGGAGATGTGTGTGAAAAAAACAATTCTGATTGCTGGTGCAGCATTGATTTCTGTTTCGGCATTTGCGGCAGCACCTGCTGCGCAACCGACGCAGCGTGTTACGAGCACGGGTGAGATCGTTCAGCTTTGTAAAGACAAGGCCAATGCGCAAGTGCAAGCTTACTGTAATGGTTTCGGGCAGGGCGTTTATGATTCCTACTTGGTGACCCGTCATCCAAAGGCCGCACCTTCAAAAATCTGTGTGAAGCAGCCTGCACCACAACGTCAGCAAGTACTCGATGAGTACGTGGCATGGGCAGAGGCAAATCCGAAAATCAAGGATATGCCAGCTGCTGAATCAGCGCTGCGTTTCCTTGCAGAGCGTTTCCCTTGCTCAACCGCCAAAGCTGGCAAGTAATCTGATTTCGGAGTAAAAACCATGAAAAAAACTTTGATGATTGTTCCTGTTGTTGCAGCATTTCTGACCGGTTGTTCGGGCATGAGTGATACGCAGCAACGCACCTTGTCGGGTGGTGCTATCGGTGCCGCTGCAGGTGCTGGCATTACCGCTATTGCGGGTGGCAATCCAATTTGGGGTGCTGTAGGTGGTGCTGCTGTGGGTGCTATCGGTGGTTACGCCTATGACCAGTACGAAAAATCGAAGCAGAAAGAATACAACCAGGGTTATCAGGCTGGTAAAGCATCGCAGTAATTTGCGTCTGCTTGCTTGAAACAACAAGGGGCACCCGCGGGTGCCCCTTGTTGTTGGTGCGAACCGTTCTTAACCTTTGCGGGACACCTGGCTGATATCACGTACTGCACCACGATCAGCAGAGGTGGCAAATAAGGCATAAGCCTTGAGCGCCTGCGATACAACACGTTCACGTGCTACCGGCTTCCAGGCTTTATCGCCACGAGCCTTCATGGCTGCTTCACGCTTTGCCAGCTCATCTTCGCTAACGGCCAGATGAATACGGCGGTTAGGGATGTCAATTTCGATCGTGTCACCGGTTTCTACCAGGCCAATCAGGCCACCATCTGCTGCTTCAGGCGATACGTGTCCGATGGACAGACCCGAAGTGCCGCCTGAGAAGCGGCCATCTGTCAGCAAGGCACAGGCTTTGCCCAAGCCACGTGATTTCAGATAAGAAGTTGGATACAACATCTCCTGCATACCAGGACCGCCTTGAGGGCCTTCGTAGCGGATCACGACCACATCATTCTCTACGACTTCACCCGAGAGAATGCCTTCAACAGCGCTTTCCTGGCTTTCGTACACACGGGCTTTGCCTGTGAACTGCAGGATCGATTCATCGACACCGGCCGTTTTAACGATACAACCAATTAACGCCAGGTTGCCGTGCAGTACGGCCAAGCCACCATCTTGCGAATAGGCATGTGCACGGTTACGGATGCAACCAGCTTCACGATCGGTATCGAGTTCATCGTAGCGACGATCTTGCGAGAAAGCTGTTTGTGTTGGAATGCCGCCGGGCGATGCACGGAACAAGGTTTTAACGTTTTCATCAGTGCTGCGCGTGATGTCGTAAAGATCCATAGCGGCACCAAGTGTCGGTGCGTGCACGGTTGGTGTGTCGCGATGGATCACGCCAGCGCGATCCAACTCAGCCAGCAGGCCGAGAATGCCGCCAGCGCGGTGCACGTCTTCAATGTGATATTTGTCCGTCATTGGTGCCACCTTGCACAGGCAAGGGACATGACGGGAAATGCGATCGATGTCCTGCATCGTGAAATCAACACCTGCTTCTTGTGCGGCGGCGAGAATGTGCAGAACGGTGTTTGTGGAGCCGCCCATTGCCACATCCAGTGCCATGGCATTTTCAAAGGCTTTTTTGTTGGCCACGTTGCGCGGTAGTACGGAGGCATCATCCTGCTCGTAGTAACGTTTGCACAACTCAACGATACGCTGACCAGCACCGAGGAACAGCGATTTGCGATCCGCATGAGTGGCTACCAATGTGCCGTTGCCTGGGAGCGATAGACCCAAGGCTTCGGTGAGGCAATTCATCGAGTTGGCGGTAAACATGCCGGAGCAGGAACCACACGTTGGGCAAGCAGAGCGTTCAACGGCTTCAACTTCTTCGTCGGAGCATTTCGAATCGGCCGCTTTGACCATGGCATCTACCAGATCCAGTGAAATGACCTTGCCGCCAATTTTGACTTTGCCGGCTTCCATCGGGCCACCCGATACGAAAATAGCCGGTATGTTCAGACGCAGGGCTGCCATCAGCATCCCCGGGGTGATCTTGTCACAGTTAGAAATGCATACCAGCGCATCGGCACAGTGGGCATTGGCCATGTATTCCACCGAATCAGCGATCAGCTCGCGTGAGGGCAGTGAATACAGCATGCCGCCGTGACCCATGGCAATGCCATCATCCACGGCGATGGTGTTGAACTCTTTGGCAACGCCACCGGCAGCTTCAATTTCACGCGCGACCAGTTGACCCAGATCTTTGAGGTGAACGTGACCCGGTACGAATTGCGTGAAGGAATTCACCACTGCAATAATCGGTTTACCGAAATCGCCGTCTTTCATGCCAGTGGCACGCCAGAGTGAACGGGCACCGGCCATGTTGCGGCCATGGGTCGAAGTACGGGAGCGGTATTGCGGCATAACAGATCCTTTGGGAACAAACAGACGGGCTTTGCCTGAGCCGATGGCTCATCGTGGCCTATAATTTCATTATTCTATCGCCACAGCAGGGTTTTGCTGTGAACTTTACAGGTTGCCATGTCTTATCTGATTCACCCGCAGTTTGATCCTGTTGCAATAAGTATCGGCCCGTTGTCGGTGCATTGGTACGGCCTGATGTATCTGCTGGCTTTTGTGCTGTTCGTCGTTCTCGGCCGCGTGCATGCCAAGCGCCTACCTGCCGCTGGTTGGACCAATCAGGCCATTGATGATCTGTTGTTCTATGGCGCACTGGGCGTGGTGCTGGGTGGCCGTCTGGGTTACGTGTTGTTTTACAAGCCAGCCTACTTTCTAGGGCATCCTTTTGAGATCCTGGCGCTTTGGCAGGGCGGCATGTCGTTCCATGGCGGATTGCTGGGCGTTTTGTTTGCGATGTGGCTTTATGGCCGTAAGCACGGGCGCAGCTTTTTTGAGGTCACCGACTTTATTGCCCCGTTGGTACCACTAGGCTTAGCCGCTGGTCGTATGTGCAACTTTATTAATGGTGAGCTCGTTGGCCGCGTTACCGATGTGCCCTGGGCGATGGTTTTTCCGCGGACCGACTATTTTCCGCGTCACCCGTCACAGCTCTATCAGTTTGCCTGTGAAGGCGTGCTGCTGTTTTTGCTGCTCTGGTGGTATGCAGCCAAACCGCACCCACGGGCCGCTGTTTCGGCAGTGTTCCTGATGGGCTATGGCCTCGCACGTTTCGTGGCTGAATTTGGTCGAGAGCCGGATGATTTTCTCGGGCTGCTATTTGGCAACCTATCGATGGGGCAATGGCTCAGCCTGCCCATGATTCTTGCTGGCATTGTGATGTATCGCTATAGCCAGCGCCAACCTGTCTAATTTTTAAGGAGTTCGCATGACCCGTCCATTCAAGATTCTCGGCGTACAACAGATCGCTATTGGTGGCCCTTCGAAAGAAAAGCTGCGTACCCTGTGGGTCGACATGCTGGGTCTCGAAATCACGGGTAACTTTGTCTCCGAGCGTGAGAACGTCGATGAAGACATCACCGCCATGGGCAAAGGTCCGTTCAAGGTGGAAGTCGATCTGATGCAACCGCTGGATCCAGAAAAGAAACCCGCCGTGCACGCAACACCACTGAACCATATTGGTC
>JBPCSW010000314.1:0-4908 GCA_051006675.1 Fluviibacter sp. | reverse complement strand
CGCCTGCCTTACTGCAGAGCTGTAACGCCCTCGGCAAAAAACCTGGCTGGCAAGATGCCTGTAGTGGTATCAAATCCCTGAGCGACGCAGATCGTAAAAACCCGGTCACGTTGCGCGCCTACTATCAGAAGTTCTACAAACCCTATCAACTTGTCCAGAACGATGGGGCCACAAACGGCTTGTTCACCGGCTATTACGAACCACTGCTCCAAGGTGCCCAAGAACGAAGCCACAAAGCCAAATACCCCGTCTATGGCGTCCCTAACAATCTGCTGACGATTGAACTTGGCGACTTATTCCCGGAACTCAAAGGCAAGCGCGTCCGGGGTCGCCTCACCGACAACAACAAAGTCGTGCCTTACTGGACGCGTGGCGAAATCGAAGATGATCCCGCACGCATGCACGCCAAAACCTTGGCCTGGGTTGACGACCCCATCGAACTCTTTTTCCTACAGATCCAGGGCTCCGGCCGCATCCAGATGCCTGACGGCAGCCGCCACCGGATTGGCTATGCCGACCAGAACGGTCAACCCTACAAAAGTATCGGTACCGTGCTGATTCAGCGTGGTGACCTGACTTCTGACAAGGCCTCGATGCAGGGCATCCAGAACTGGGCACGCAGTAACCCCGGCAAAGTCCAGGCGCTGCTCAATGAAAACCCGAGTTATGTCTTCTTCCGCAATCTACCCACCGACGCCAACAATCCTGATGCCGGGCCGCCGGGTGCCCTGGGTGTCCCGTTGACTCCGGGGCGTAGCATCGCCATCGACCCGCGCGGCACGCCCCTTGGGGCACCGGTCTGGCTCGACACCACATTCCCCAATACCGACAAACCCATGAAGCGCCTTGTACTCGCCCAAGACACCGGTGGTGCCATCAAAGGCGGCGTACGGGCCGACTTCTTCTGGTGCTTTGGGCCAGATGCCGGCAAAGAAGCGGGCCGCATGAAGCAACCAGGTCAAATGTGGGTGCTGCTGCCGCCTGCCGCTGTACCGGCAGATCGTGTCCGGGACTAATGCCCAACAAGGTAAAATGATGTCATGAGCCAGAACAATCAAACGATCACCGAAGAGTACCGCAAGCTACAGCAGGAGCTGCACCAGAACCCGAATTACGGCGTTGCTTCGCTGCAGTTTGCACCGCTGGTTGCCGACCTCATCAAGCAATCGGGCGCACAAAGCGTTTCGGATTACGGTGCCGGCAAAAAGAATCTGTTAGTCGGTCTTAATCAGGCAGGGATGAATCCTGTCTACAAACCCTATGATCCGGCCTTCCCCGAATATGGTGCCCCCCAACCGGCGGATCTGGTTTGCTGCATCGACGTGCTGGAACACATCGAGCCTGATCTGATCGACAACGTCATCGCCGAACTGGCCAGCATCACCTCCAAAATCGCTTTCTTCTCGATTCACATGGGCCCTGCTGGCAAAGTCCTTTCTGACGGCCGCAATGCGCACCTGATCCAGAAACCCACTTCGTGGTGGCTGCCCAGGCTCTGCCAGCACTTCGACATCATTCAGCTACAAACCCACCAGGTCATGGGCAATGGGGTCTGGCTGATCGTCAAACGTATCGATACGGTGCTGTAACCAATTTGGGGCAAGTTCGCCCCAAATTAAAGCAAGCCAACACCAATGCGCACAACTTTGGTGCAACCATGCAGCTTGCCGCTTGATTAACAGGGCACCAATTTGGCACAATTTTTGCTCTTAATGGCGCGTCATTGACCCTTCACGCACGCCTTCAGTGCGTCCCCTGCCCCATGGAACTCCTTAAAACTGCCTCCGATACCTTATTCATCCTGCTCGGTGCCATCATGGTGCTCGCCATGCACGCGGGCTTTGCCTTTCTGGAAGTCGGCACCGTCCGCAAAAAGAACCAGGTCAACGCCCTCGTTAAGATCCTGGCCGACTTTGCCGTCTCGACCGTCGCCTACTTCGCGATTGGTTTCACCGTGGCCTACGGCACCGACTTTTTCATCAGCGCCAGCCAGATCGCCGAAAAGAGCGGCTATGACATCACCCGATTCTTCTTTTTGCTTACCTTCGCCGCCGCCATCCCCGCCATCATCTCCGGCGGTATTGCCGAACGCGCCAAGTTCAATCCGCAGCTCGCGGCGACCTTCGTGCTGGTAGGCTTTGTCTACCCGTTCTTTGAAGGCATTGCCTGGAACCAGCACTTCGGCATTCAGGCCTGGCTCAAAGCCAGCTTCGGCCAAGAGTTCCATGACTTTGCCGGCTCCGTGGTCGTGCACGCCATGGGCGGCTGGATCGCGCTACCGGCCGTACTGCTCCTCGGTGCCCGCCATGGTCGTTATGGCAAAAACGGGGCGATGGCAGCACATCCACCGTCATCGATTCCGTTCCTGGCACTGGGGGCTTGGGTGCTGGCTGTGGGCTGGTTCGGCTTTAACGTCATGAGCGCACAAACACTGGACAAGATCAGCGGCCTGGTCGCTGCAAATTCACTCATGGCCATGGCTGGCGGCACCATTGCCGCGCTCATCGTCGGTAAAAATGACCCCGGTTTCGCCTACAACGGCCCCTTAGCTGGTCTCGTCGCCGTCTGTGCCGGTTCGGACCTCATGCACCCGCTTGGCGCACTGACCACCGGCCTGATCGCCGGCGGTCTATTCGTCTGGATGTTCACGCTCACGCAGAATCGCTTAAAGATCGATGACGTGCTGGGCGTCTGGCCGCTGCACGGCCTCTGTGGTGCCTGGGGTGGCATCGCTGCCGGCATATTTGGCGCTGAGGCACTCGGCGGCTTAGGCGGTATTTCACTAGCGGCACAGGCCATCATGACCGGCTTAGCGATTGTGATCGCCCTCATCGGCGGCACGGTCGTCTACGGGGCACTCAAGGCCTTTGTTGGCATCCGTCTAGATCAGGAAGAGGAATATAACGGCGCCGACCTGACGATCCACCGCATCACGGCAACGCCCGATACACGCGATTTATAATCAATCTGTTGTTTTTTGAGGAAACAGGTGTTACTTTAGTGACACCTGTTTTTATTTGGAGCCTATGATCATGGGGACCACCTCATTGAAACTGCCCGATGAACTAAAAGCCCGTGCTCAAGCGATTGCCGAGCAGCAGGGGTTATCACCGCACGCATTCATGGTTGATGCGATTGAAAAGGCCACGACCAGGTCGGAGTTGAGAGCGCGCTTTATCGCCGATGCGCTCGCAGCTGAGAAACATATGGAAGAGACAGGCATTGCATATGCTGCAGAGGATGTACAGGAATACATTCGCGCAAAAATTCGCGGCGAATCGCCCTCAGAGCCTAAACCCATTTCATGGAAAAAATAATTTACACGACGGGGTTCACCAAAGATCTTGATCGAATCACCGACTTTTTAATTGAGATTGACCCGAACCTCTGCGGGGAGACAGTCGGCCTAATCTTCGAGGCGACGGACATATTAGCTCGTCATCCATGGATCGGCAGGCCAGTAGAGGAAGGCCTAAGAGAGCTTTTGATCGCACAAGGCCGCAACGGGTATGTGGCACTCTACCGATTTCGCAAAGATCTTGCTCAGGTACACATCCTAGCGATACGCCATCAACGCGAAATCGGCTACGCCAATAACGAACAAGAGAACAACTAAGGTTTAAGCAGCTTCTCGATCTTATCGAGCGGCATATAGCCGGGCACTCGTTCCCCGCTTGGGAAATAAAGCGCCGGCGTCCCTGTGACGCCGAGTGTCTGCGCGAGCTTGCTGTTACGCTCCAACGGGTTGGCGCAATTCTCACTACCCGTAGGGGCTCTACCCTGAACCATCCAATCATCCCAGGCCTGTAGGCGATCCGGCGCGCACCAGATGCGGCGAGATTTAACCAACGAGTCTTCCGAGAGCATCGGCACCATGAAGGTGTAGATGGTGGCGTTTTTCAGATTGACCAATTCCCGCGTGAGTTTTTTACAGTAACCGCAATTCGGGTCTTCAAACGTAATAATTGTTCGCTTGCCGCCACCGCCACTTCCATTGACCCGCTTGATCGCGTCCTGTAACGGCAGGTTTGCCAGAATCTGCTTCTGCAGTCCCTTCACCTGATCCGCCGTCACATTGCGCATTGTCTTGCCATCGATCAACGAACCACCGACCAAGTAGGCAGAACCCTTCTCATCGGTATAAAACAACTCACCGCCCGCATAGACCTCATACAGCCCACCCAAGTACGGCGTTTTGATAATCCGCTGTGGCTTCACACCCATCTGCTTTTCGATGATGCTGGCCAAGGCCGGCGAGGCGATTTCATTGGCATACACCGACACGCTGGCGAGCAAACAGGCCGCCATCAATATTTTAAAAAGCGACTTCATCAGCATTCCTTAGCGCTCCAGCGCATAACGGATCAATAACGACTTCAACAGCGGTAATTTATTAGTCAGCGACAGACCCAGATTACGCAACGGCGCAATGCCCGGTTTGTCGGCGGCAAAAAGCTTACGCATCGCATCAGTCGCCGTTTGTAACAACATCACCTCTTCTTTACGCGCTCGCTGATAGCGCGAGAGCAACTGCAGATCGCCAAGATCATCGACGGGTCGTGCATCACGAATCAATTGCGCTAGCACGCGTGCATCTTGGAAACCGAGATTCACACCATGGCCAGTCAACGGGTGAATGCCATGCGCTGCATCGCCGATCAACGCAATACGCGGTGCGATGACTTGTGGCACCCGCACCAGCTTCAGTGGAAAGCCTGCCGCTGGTGCCAGCAACGTCAGTGCACCCAGTTTATTTTCACCGGCAGCCGCCACGCGAAACGCCAAATCTTCCGGCGACAAAGCCAATAGTTCTTTCGCCAAGGCTTCGGGAGCAGACCACACCATCGACATCATGTGACCATGCGTTTCGCCATCACCGCCCGCGAGCGGTAAATACGCCAACACGCT
>JBPCSW010000313.1:0-9408 GCA_051006675.1 Fluviibacter sp. | reverse complement strand
CTAGCTGCTTACGCGCGCGCAAATTGCTGACTACTGCTGCATCAGGTAGCGCTTCGGCACGATGCCAGCCATCTCCTGAGTAAAACTCCACACGCTCAAAGCGCTCTGCCCCCATTTGAGACAGGGTGTCACGAATGGATCCTGCCGTACGCGGTTCGTAGAAGCGGAGTGAGGCAATTGCATCGACCCAGGACTCAACTTCAGTCAGCGCTGCGATAGGTTCAACTGCTCCCGGCGATTCAGACATGATCGGCTCAGTAGGTAGATCAATAGCGGATTTAGTCATATCCGCTTCTCCATGATCCCAAACAGGCTCCTGCCTGTCAGTAGCCGTTTCGTCTGCAACAACTTCTGCAACCACTTCTGCCGGTGGTGGCGCATTCAATTTGCGATGCTTATGCTCGACCCACCGGTTATATACAACTACCAGCACAATGGCGAATACGCCCAGACCCAGCAGACTTAGTTGCAGTTCGTTCATAATCAACCTACTGTCGTTTCGCGCATTTGCAGCGCTTCTTCCATATCGACTTCTACAATACGCGACACACCGAATTCCTGCATGGTCACGCCCACTAACTGATTCCCCATCTCCATCGCAATCTTATTGTGACTAATGAAGAGGAACTGGGTCTTATCCGACATCCGTTTAACCATCTCACAGAAACGGACTGTATTGGCATCATCTAATGGTGCATCCACTTCATCCAGCAAACAGAAAGGTGCCGGATTCAACTGGAACAACGAGAACACCAGGGCAATAGCCGTTAGCGTTTTTTCACCACCCGAGAGCAAATGAATCGTCGAATTCTTCTTGCCTGGTGGTTGCGCCATTACTTGAACACCTGCATCCAGAATTTCATCACCCGTCATGATCAGACGCGCTTCCCCGCCACCAAACAGGCTCGGGAACAAGGTCCCAAAATGCTGATTGACTGCATCAAAGGTGGTCTGCAACAGCGTCCGGGTTTCACGGTCAATACGACGGATCGCATTTTCCAGCGTTTCCATGGCCAGCAACAGATCTTCGGACTGCGCATCGAGATAGGTTTTACGCTCAAGCGCTGAATTCAACTCAACCAGGGCCGCCAGGTTAACCGGACCCATCGCTTCGATTTCACGTTGGACGCGAGTAATCGTCGACTGCAATGGCCCTGCCTTAACGTCACCAATGCCTGCCACCAGCACTTCAATTTGCTCTGGTGTGCAACCGGCTTCAACTAATAACCCTTCGTACTGAGCGGCAGCCAACTCGGCAGCCTGATGCTTCAATTGATGATCATTAATGCGTGAACGCACGGGCTCAAGCTGCTGCTCCATGCGCATTCGACTTTCTTCCATCGTGCGCAATTCACTTGCCTTGCTTTCTGCCGCATCCCGGATCTCGGCCAAAGCCTGCTCTTTCTCGGTACGTAAACCCAGTGCAGTTTCCAGCTTTTCACGCAACTCATCGCCATCTGCACCTTCAAGCTCAGATTTTGCCTGTACGGTGCTGTCTTCAATACGGCGACACTCATCAACCGAGAGCCGCGCCTGGTTTCTCAGATCATCCAGGCGGCTCTGACATTCACGGCAGGAAAACTCGGCCTCTTGAACGTCACGCTCAACCTTAACCATGGCGTCACGCGCATCTCGCAAAGCCCGACTGGCGGTTTCACGCACCGAAAGACGTTCACTCAAAGAGCTTTGAGCGACAGCCACCGCAGACTCCAGGTTTTGCAGCAACGCACTCTGCTCTTCCAGACGCTGTTGCTCTGCCTGCAACTCGGACTGTTGTTCGTCGCGTCCAGCGGTCAGTGAGCGCACACGTTCTTCGTAGTGACGAACGGCTTGAGCCAGTTTTTCGTGTTCAATGGCATGACGATTCTGCTCAGCCTGCGCTGTCTGTGCTTGCTGACGCAATCCTTCCAGGCTCAAACGCATAGAACGTAGTGATTCGCGGGCGGTCTCTACACGCGCATTGGCCTCATCTAACGGTGTCGCTAATGCATCAACCCGTTCCTGGGTTGCTTCGAGCTCTTGCTGACGCTCTAATAAACCATGATCAGCAGCGTCAGGGGCAAAGAAGGTGACGCTATAGCGATCAAGCAAATGGCCTTGCGGTGTGACAATAGATTCTTCCGCTGAAAGTTGATTTTGCAGGGCACGTGCGGACTCTAGTGACGGCGCAGTTCGCACACCCGACAGCCAACGAGCCAGAACGGGTTTTATCTGACCATCCAGACATTCCACTTGCGCCATCAATGCATCAGCACTAGCTGTTGCAAAAACGGCGTTTGTTTCTGGCATCAACAGGGTCAGACGTAATGAAGGCGGATCGCTAAAACAACGATCGAGTTCGGGCAAATCCTGCTGGCCACAGGCTACCGCTTTCAATCGATCGCGAAGCACAGCCTCTACGGCAAGCTCCCAGCCACTAGTCACACGAATCTTCTGCCAGAGGGCTGTACGTTCCTGCAAACCAGCCTTACGCAACCAGTCTGGCAGCGAACCACTTGCCTGCACACGCTCTTGCAGTTGTTTCAACGCCTGATGGCGTGCCTGTGTCTGGGTAAATTCCTGCTGCAGCGTCCGCTGTTGATCCGTAGCCTCCTGCAACTGCTGCTCTGCATTTGTCAGGTTTTCTTCGGCAACTGCCTGCTGTTCCTGTAATTCTGCTAGCGCCATGGCAGCAGATTCGCGCTGCTCTGCCAGTGCTTGTAACTGTTCTGCGTCCGGCGGTGCCAGCGCCGCTTCATCGCGCTGCAATCGTTCGATCTGCTGTGTAATCCGTGCCAGATTGCGCTCTGCATTGCTACGATTTGCCTGCGCCACCTGTAAACGCTGTTCCAAACCGGACAGTTCGCCACGAAACTGGCTAGCCTGTTCCTGTGCTTCACGTTCGGCATCTTCAAACGCAGGCAACCCTTCCTGCGCCCGCTCCAGCATCTCCTGATTCTGCGCCAGACGCATGGCTGCGTGTTCCTGCAACTCAGTCCAGCGAACAAGGTCTTCTTCGGCTTGGATCTGACGCTGTTTCCAGCTTTCGCGATCCACCATCAGCTGTTGCAAACGCGCTTCGAGATTGCGACGGGTTTCCTGGCGGTGGCGTATATCAGCTTCAATCGTGGCGACTTCTGCATTGATGCTAAAGAAAGCACTTTGCGCCGTCTGCACCAGATCATTTGCCGTGTAATAAGCTTCCCGCAGCGTTTCTAGTTCTGCTTCAATATTCCGCTGTCGGGCAACCGTTTCTTCCAGTTCCGTCTGAGCAGCGGCAAGACCAGCTGACAACAGTTGTGCGTCCGTACGGCCCTCTTGCAACTTCACAGACCACAACTTTTGCTGTGTACTAATCAGCTCAGCCTGAAGACTCTGGTAACGCTCAGCAACCTCGGCCTGACTTTCGAGACGGCCAATCTGGGTACCTAACTCCTGTCGGATATCTTCGAGTCGTGCCAGATTTTCACGGGTATCGGAGAGACGCCCCTCGGTTTCTTTCCGGCGCTCTTTGTATCGGGTCACACCGGCGGCTTCTTCCAGAAATACACGCAACTCTTCAGGTTTCGCTTCAATAATGCGGGAGACGGTACCCTGACCAATAATGGCGTAGGCACGCGGACCAAGACCCGTGCCCATGAATAGATCCGTCACATCCTTGCGACGCACCTTGAGATTATTAATGAAGTAATCAGACTGACCATTTCGGGTAAGAACACGCTTAACTGAAAGCTCGGCATATTGCGACCATTGCCCTACGGCACGTCCCAGTGTGTTGTCGAAAACCATCTCAACACTAGCGCGTGACACCGGCTTACGCGAAGTCGTGCCGTTAAAAATCACGTCCTGCATAGATTCGCCGCGCAACTCCGTTGCCCGGGTCTCACCGAGCACCCAGCGCACTGCATCCATAATATTGGACTTGCCGCAGCCATTCGGACCCACTACGCCAATCAATTGGCCAGGAAGTTCGACATTCGTCGGGTCTACGAAGGATTTAAAGCCGGCAAGTTTAAGCTTGGTAAGTCGCATAATTCGTGATGCGCCCGTTAGCGGACGTAGTTATTAGGTAATCAGCCCAGAATATGGCTGAACTACCGGTAAAGGCTGCTTATAATATCAGCTGCAGAGAACCAGACACAGAAGAGCTACTACCTATGAGCACGCAGCCGAGCAAGTCCCTAGAGACCTTTCCGAACCCTACTCCTCAGCGCGATTTCACGATTCACATGGAAATCCCTGAATTTACATGCCTTTGTCCTAAAACCGGGCAGCCAGACTTCGCCACTTTGATCCTGGATTACATTCCGGATCAGCTTTGCGTTGAGCTAAAAAGCCTCAAACTGTACATGTGGAGCTTTCGTGACGAAGGCGCGTTTCATGAAGCCGTGACCAACCGGATTCTGGATGACCTGGTTGTGGCGACACAGCCGCGTTTCATGCGGCTCACCGCAAAATTCTATGTTCGTGGCGGTGTATTCACGACAGTGATCGCAGAACATCGCAAACAAGGCTGGCAGCAGCTTCCACCGGTAACACTGGTTGAAGTAGCTGGACAGGCCAGCACCCGCGGCTAAACTTACCGATAACGTTATCGGCTCAGGAGTACCTCTATGCGTAAAAAAACCCTTATCGCCTTCGGCCTATCGCTGGCACTACTGGGTAGCGGCGTGTCTCAGGCTGCCAACATGGCATTCATGGCAGATCAGGCCATGTCCCGTTTTACAGACCAGGATGCCGAGTTTTTCAACCAGGCAGCCCATGAGGCGCTTAAAGCCAAGGATGGCACCGAGATCAAATGGAATAATCCCGGTACTGGCGCCTTCGGCACCCTCACCCCCTATCCTGACACGGAAAAGGACGCGAACTGTCGTGTGATTCACATGGTCAACATCGCCGAGAACGTTAAAAGTTCGGGGTATTACCGCTTCTGCAAACGCGCCGATGGCAGCTGGCCACCCGTGATGCCGCCGCGCAAGTAATTGGCACCTGAGGCTGGGGCAAGCTAGCGCCGCCGCAACGCTTGCACCCAGAGCAAAAGACTCACCAGGCCAACAGCGGCCAAAATCGTAGCAGCGAGTACAGCACACCAGAAACCTGCCGCACCCATTGCGGAAATGCCGAAGAATGGCCATCCGTTAAAAGCCAGTTGATAGCCACCCCACAGGCCAATCAACCAGAAAGCAGCCAGATGTATCCCCAAAGGCAGCAAAGTCACGTGATACCCGCGAAGCGCAAAAGCAGCCACCGTCTGAGCCGCATCAAATAGTTGGTAAGCTGCGACATAACCCACCAAGCCGATAGCCACGATCTGTACGTCTACGTCCGGGCTTCCCAACCAGGCTAGATCTGCGCGCAAGACCCAAAGCACTAAAGCGAGTATCCCGGAACCGCAGCAAGCTACAAGAAAAGCACTGCGCGCCATGGCCCGGGCCTCGGCATCCCGATCCGCTCCCACCGCCTGCCCGACCAATGCAGCCGTTGCCGTACCAATAGCCAAGGGAAACATATAAACCATGGCAGATAAATTCGCGACAATACGGTGCCCAGAAAGCACCTCTGGCCCAAGACGTGCAATAAAAATGGCCATAACAGTAAAGGCAGTAATTTCTACAAAATAGGACAGCCCCATCGGCAAACCGACCTTTAACAATTTCAATTGTGTCTGCCAATCCGGACCAGACCATCGGGCCTGTCTTAAAAAATGCTGATAAATCGGCGCCTTCAAGAGCACAAAGACACCCGCACCGCACACCATCCAGGCAAGGAAGGCCTGCGATAAAGCCGCCCCGCTAACGCCCAACCCAACGCCAACGCTCAATGTTCCAACGGTCAGCGTATCCACCAGAATGGGCGCCAGGATGGCATGGCCCGTTGTCTGCCCCAGACTCAACCACATCAAGGGTCTTGTTTTACCGACGCCACCGGCAATCGCGTGAAACGCACGATATCCCAGAGAGGCCGGTAAAGAAAAGGCCAGAATAAACCGGTAATCCCGGGTGAGTGCTTCCACGGATGGCGGCAATTCGGCCAATGCAATCATCCACCCAGGGAAACAAAGTACCAGGTCGCCAAGCAATGCCAGCAACAAAACGAGCCAGAACCCCTGATAAATCAACTTGCCGGTTGCTGAGGCATCGCCACGGCCAATCTGATGAGCAATACTTGGCAGCAGGGCTTGCACAACACCGGATAGCGCCAAAGCCAGCGACAAATAAATACTCGCACCCACCGCTAACGCAGCAAGGTTATCTGTATTAGAGCGACCGACAACCACCGTATCGATAGCCATCATGCCAATGGTCGCTAATTGCGCAATCAGCACCGGCCATGCAAGACGATACAAACGAGTGATGGAAGATCGCAACATCAATTAGGCGTTATCAATATAACGCGCGCTATCAAACAACTGAACCAGATCGGGCCGGTAAACCACCATGACTGTAAGCAGCATCCCAGTCAGCCAGGCCTCGGAAAAAGCCACTAATAACCAATAGGAAGCATAGTCTTCCAGCAACGGCCCCCAGGGGTAAAGTTGCGTCAACCACAGCATGAGTGTGAGTAGCCATCCGGTTAAAACCACCACCCCGGCGCTGCCGAAAAAGCCACCGGCAAAGATAAAAACAAACAAATTGGAAGGCAATCGATCAACCAGGCGGGCCACCAGCTGACTTAATGCTACGGGCCACAAAACCAGCAAACAGGCATTCAGACCCAAGGTGCTCCAATCCCCACCTGCGCTCGTCTGGGCAAGTACCAATGCCGTGGTCAAAGGCACCAAAGCCAGCCGACGGCCAAACACCAGCGTGAATAAAGTAGCACCGATCAAATGCAGACTTAATCCTTGCAGGACGGTAGCGCGGATATGCCAGAGGATAATGAGCGCTAACGTCGCAATTAGGAGTGCGGGCCAACGGCGTTTAATTTCTGCGAAAAAGCTTTTAAGGGGGCAAAGCGCTAATAGGAAAAACCAGCCCGCAATTAAAAAACCGGTGACTAACCAGGCCGGATCAATCGCACCAGAATGAATCATCGACGGGTCGCACGAATGCGTAAACGGAAGCCGGCCTCTTCCCAAATCGCCGTTTCATCTCGCAGCGCCGCCATGGTCATCGGGTTATCTTCGAGCCATGCGGCGGGCAACTGTAACGTAAAGCCATTAACCGTTTCAGATGCCTGAAGATCTGGTACGCCAGACTCGAGGCGTGAACGATGCAGAATCACTGCCAAACGGAGCGCCAGAATCTGTCGCCAGGCCATATCTTCTCGGCTCAGGCCATCAACCTTGTTCAGTTTGCCCCGGTGACAAAGCACAAGCAGCGCCAGGCGCGCCTGATCCATCTTGGAAAACCCAGGCATATCGGCATAGCCCAGAATATAGGCACCATGCTTATGGTATCCGCTGTGGGCAATCGACAAACCCACTTCATGTAAGGCCGCCGCCCAGCGAACGAATTGCAGGTCGCGCTCACGCTCCTCCGCACTCCGTAATTTAAGGCCCATGAGATCTGAAAAAATCTCAATGGCTGTTTCATCCACACGGTTCGCCTGATCGGACTCAACCTGATACCGGCGTTGGAAATGCCGCACGGTCGCGGTACGCATATCGTGATGATGGAAGCGCCCCAGCAAGTCATAAAGCACGCCTAAACGCAATGCGCCATCGGCATAGGTCACCCGATCGATCCCCAAGGTATCGATGATGGCCGACATAATGGCGATGCCACCTGGCAACACCGGAATCCGGTCGGATTTAACGCCCTGCAGCGGCAAGGCATCAATGTGCTTGTAACGGATCATCAATGCACAGAGCTTATCCAGGCCACTGCGCGTAATGCCGGTGACACCACGTGGATTCAGATCATTCTGTTCCAGAATTTCAGCAATGGCACTGGCCGTTCCCGAAGAGCCAATCGCCTCACCCCAACCAGTTTGCTTGTAGGCGTGCGCAATCAGAGAAACCTCTTTGGCCGCAGCCATCTGCGCTTCACGTAAACGGCGACGATCAATCAGCCCATCCGGAAAGTAACGCAGCGAATAGCTCACACAGCCCATAAAAAGCGATTCAAGCTTCTGTGGCTTCATCCCGGAGCCAATAATGAACTCGGTTGAACCGCCACCAATATCGAATACCAGACGTTGCTGATCAGAGGCCGGCAATGAGTGCACTGCGCCAATATAAATCAGGCGCGCCTCTTCCCGACCCGCAATAATTTCAATAGGAAAACCCAACGCTGCTTCGGCCTCGGCCAGAAAGCTATTGGCGTTCTTAGCAACACGTAAAGCATTGGTTGCCACAGCACGTACTGCATCTTTGGGCAAACCACGTAATCGCTCACCAAATCGGGATAACGCCACCAGTGCACGATCCTGGGAGGCTTGATCCAGACTTTTATCCGCCTGCAATCCAGAAGCCAGCCGAACCGCATCCTTCAACGAATCCAGGGTATAAATCTGGTCATCCACAACCCGACCCACTTCCAAACGGAAGCTGTTGGATCCCAGATCTACTGCGGCGATTGATTCGTACTGCATTGCCCGTCCCTTATTTGATGGCAAAGCCATATGCCGAGATTTTAACCCACTGGCATAACCGGCGTTAGGCAAATTTCGCAGCGCAAAAACTCCGTTTTCATATTCCTGTCACAATACACATGCTTACTTTAGAAATTCACACCTCTACCCGTATCTGATCCATGACACCAACGGCACATAACGCTCCCCCTGGCCATTTCCTCAACCGTGAGCTGGGACTCATCGCTTTTAACCGCCGTGTTTTGGCACAGGCTCATGACGAGCGTGTCCCGTTACTGGAACGTTTGTTTTTCCTGTGCATTGTGTCGTCTAATCTGGATGAGTTCTTTGAAATCCGTATGGCAGGTCTCAAGGAACAGATCAAAGGCCATAGCAAAACCCCTACAACCGATGGTTTATTACCTCAAGAAGCATATGACGAGGTTTCGTCGGCGGTACACCGATTGGTCGCAGATCAGTATCGTGAGCTCAACGAAACGTTATTGCCGGCAGCAGCGAACGAAGGTATTCGCTTTCTGCGCCGCTCGCAATGGACTGACGCCCAACGTGAGTGGATTCGGGATTATTTCTTCCGGGAGGTCATGCCTGTCCTTACGCCTATCGGCCTGGATCCATCGCACCCTTTCCCACGCATCTATAACAAAAGCCTCAATTTCATTGTCGAACTAGAGGGCAGAGATGCTTTCGGCCGCAGCTCGGGTATCGCCATTGTTCAGGCACCCCGGGTACTGCCGCGCATTATCCGTCTCCCAGAGTCTCTGGCACCAGAGGCGGCCTATAGTTTCATCTTCCTGTCATCCATCGTCCACGCCTTTGTGGGCGAACTCTTTAGCGGCATGACGGTACAAGGCTGTTACCAGTTCCGCGTTACCCGTAACTCAGACCTATTTGTGG
>JBPCSW010000312.1:0-4131 GCA_051006675.1 Fluviibacter sp. | reverse complement strand
AACTTGGTAAACGCGTTGAGCCGAAATAGAGCTGGCGGCGGCGGGCTTATGTCTGAGCCCTACGCTGGTTACAACGCATCAATTGGTCTATCGTAAGGAATAAAAATGGCTCTCGATCCATCAATTGCACTTGGTGTTAGACCTGTTGAGGTTCAAAACCCATTAAATCAGTTTGCCCAAATGGCGCAGCTTCAAGGTTTGCAACAGTCAAATCAACTTAATGAGTTGAAGATGCAAGAAGCGCGCGCGGCGGGCGAAGAGCGCAACGCTTTGCGCCAGCTTAACCCTGCAAACGCAGACTATGAAAACCAGCTGTTTAAGGTAAACCCGCAGTTGGGTATTCAATACCGCAAAGAACGCACAACGGCGGAAGCACAAGCCGCTACCGCGGCAAATCAAAAAGTAGCTGCTGCTGCGGAAAAGCAAAAGATGCTTGGCCAAGCATGGCGGGATATCAGCGGGCGCCCCTCAGACGCCAACATCATTGCACATTTGGAAGATATCCAAACATCACCTTTGTACGACGCGCAAGAAAAAGCATCAATTAAGGCAAAAGCAGACTCGTTGTTGGCTATGCCTCTTGCTGAACGCAAACCTTTCTTAGAGCGAATGGGCTCTACGGGCGCCGATTACACATCGCGCGCAAACAACGCAGCAACTGTGGGGGCTACGATCCGTGGCCAAAACATGACTGACGCTCGCGAAAAACAACGCATTGCGTTGGAAGGCGAGCGTGTCGAAATTGCTAGAGATGAAGCTAATCGCAAAAAGCAAGGTATGGAAGCGCTGCCGCCAAAAGAAATTCAAAAGCGTGAAGCCGCGTTGCCAGCCGCAACAGCAGCTATCAAAGGTTTTGAAACTAAGTCAGACAGCTTTGTTAAAGACTTAGAGAAGTTGCGCGACCACCCAGGCTTAGCTCAAATCACCGGCATTGCTGCTGGCCGATTACCTGGTGTTACTGCTGATGGCCGCGCCGCTCAAGCCTTGTACGACAAAATTGTCGCCAAGGGCGGCTTTCAAGCTCTGCAAGATTTGCGTGATGCATCTAAAACTGGCGGCGCGCTGGGCAACGTGTCAAATCAAGAAGGCAAACAATTGTCCGCTTCATTTGCCGCCATCCAACGTACACAAGACGCTGCTGATGTCCGCGCGGCAATTGACCAAGCAATTGGCGACATACAAGGGTCCAAAACTCGTATGCGTGAAGCGTACGATGCAACGTACTCATATAAGCAGCCCGCCGCCGCATCCAACATTGATGCTTTACTTGAAAAGTACAAATAAATATGGCAACACTTGAACAACTTAGCGCGGCGTTGATCAAGGCGGATGCAGCAGGCAATGCCGCGGATGCCAAGGCGCTCGCTGACGCTATTCGTCAAATGAAAGCGGCGCCCGCAGAACCTTCCGCGCCGGTAATTTCTGCTGCACCAGCGAAGCCCAAAGGTCAAGCACCACTCACAGGCGCTGCTGGCTTTTTTGAAACTGTTGGCGAACCTATCGCGGGTTTGTCTCAAGGCATTTCTAAAGGTATTGGTGATGTCATGTTTGGCGGCCAACGTCTGGTTGGCATGGGCTTGGAAAAGGCGGGAAGCGCGTTTGCGCCTGCGCCGACAATGGCTGGTTTAATTACAGGTCAACAACCCACTAACGTGGCGCAACGCGCTGGCCGCGCGTTGCAGATGGACGCTGAGCAGCGTAAGCTGGCCGAGCAAGCCGCTATTGCGGACATTAAAAAGAAACAACCGTTGGCCACTGGTGCTGGCGAGATGACTGGTGAAGTCGTTGGCACTTTACCTGTGGGGGGTGCTATTGCCGCACCACTTAAAAAGGTTGCCGAAATGGCGCCATCACTGGCACGCTTCCTTACCCCCGCCGCCACAGCCATTGAGTCTGGCGGATTTAAGGGTACAAACCTTGCTACTAAAGCTGGCGGCGGTGCTGTGACTGGCGGCGCGTCCGCTGGCTTGGTCGACCCTAACAGCACAGAGGCTGGCGCGGGCATTGGCGCTTTGGTGCCTACAATCGTTGCTCCGTTAATAGGCAAAGCTGCTACAGCGGTAAACCGACTGACTGACATTAAAGGCAGCACACTGCTCGACGCCGTCGAAGGCAAAGGCCAAGAGATTATCAACGCGTTGCGAGCCAAGAATGCAGTCATTGTGCCAGGTTCCGCACCCACGGCCGGCGAAGTAGCTGCGCCTGTTGGTAGCACGCGTTTCTCCGCGCTGCAAGAAAAACTTAAGGAAGTGCCAGGCGCAGCTACCAGCTACGCCAATCAAGCCGCGCAAACCAACGAAGCTCGTCTGGCTCAAGAAGGCCGTGTCGGCGAGCGCTTCCAACGCGTCATTGATCGCGTCAAGGCCAAGATCGAAAACGGCTTAGGCTCAACGACAGTCACGCCGCGCGAATCAGGCGAAGCCTTGCTGGCTGCGGCCAACAAAGAGCGCGAAATTGTCAAAAAGGGCGTGATTGAGCCTGCGTATCAAAAAGCCTTTACAGAAGCTGGCGACGCTAAGATCGACGTCGGCGATGTGGTCAGCCAAGCCGAGTCTATTCTTGGCCGTAAGCTGTCAGACTTTGCGTCTGAAACCGCGCCTGAGACAGTGCGCAAGCTCTTGTCGTTTAAGCCCAAGCCAGCACCAGACGTGCCAGTGGGCAAAGGCAAGCTGTCGTCTAAGCTGATCAAGACATCAGACGAAGTGCTGCCGCCGCCCGAGGCCACCTTGCAACAGCTTGACGATATCCGCAAGGCCATCAACGCTGACATCGCCGCCGCCAAGTCGTCCATGAACCCGACAGCCAGCTCAACGCTGCGCAACTTGGGCCAACTGCACGCGGCTATCGACGACGCCATTGGTAAGAGCACCACGCTGCCTGCAACTGCCAAGTCAGCATACGCTGATGCGGTTAACTTGTACCGTACTGAATATGTGCCTCGTTTTAAGACTGGCATCAACGCCAATCTGTTTAAACAGACGTCTTTAAACGAGCCCAAGCTAAACGCAGACGACGTCATCACCAAGTTCTTTCAGCCCAAGGGCGAACGTGAGGCAGGCCAGTTTGTCGAAATGTTTGGTAAAAACCCTGATGCTATGGTCGCCGCCCGCGCGGGTATTGAAGACCTGTACCGTCAGAAGGTGACCAACGCAGTGACCGGCGAAGTGGACCTCGCCAAGCAAGCGCAGTTCTTAAAAGACTACAAGAACCCAATTGCAATTCTGGACGACGCGGGCATGAACTTGTCGCAGCGTTTTGACGTAGTCGGCAAGGACGCGGCCCGTCTAGCCAAGATTCGTGAGATGGCTGACGCCAGCGGCAACAAGTTGGCGCCAGCACTGCCACCAGGCTCTAACGCCTTGGCAATCGAGAAGCGCATTACTGACTTGACCAAGGGCTTAGATGCCCGTCAATTGCAGACAGTAAACGCTGTGCGTGATGATCTGGCTCGCCAAGCTGAGTATGAACGCCTTGCCAAAGCTGGCCGCCCAGCTGGCCCCACAGGTAAAGACTCAGCAAGCGGCGCTGCCGAACAAGGCGGTCTGCCTTTTCCTTCTTTGTTGAGCACACCAATCACGATTTTTAACAACGTCGTGAAGCGTTTGTCTGGGCAGATGGACGACAAAATAGCATTAGAATTGGCCCGTGAACTGTCTAGTCCTGCTTTGGCGGCGGATGCGATTGAGAAAGCTATGGCGCGCCAAGCAGGCAAGGGCTCTACAAACGCAGTGGTAAATAGCTTGGCAAAGCCAGCGGCTACAGCAGCGGCGCAAGCGCCAGCAGACCAGAATAAACTCCGTTACAGAGTTGAGATCAATGGCGTTGGCCAAAGGAATTAAAGATGGCATCACTATCACCCACCCCCAAACTGCAGTTCTTCGGGACTGATGGTCTGCCGCTCGTTGGTGGCAAGCTGTACACGTACTCCGCGGGCACTACGACGCCTTTGGCTACGTACGTGGACCACACTGGCACGACCACCAACACCAACCCCGTCATCTTAGATTCCAACGGTGAGGCTAATGTTTGGTTGCCTGAGACTACCAGCTACAAGTACATCCTTAAGACAGCGGCTGATGTGACGCTGTACACTGTGGACTATGTGGCTGTGCCAGTGACGACCAACTCATT
>JBPCSW010000311.1:0-2559 GCA_051006675.1 Fluviibacter sp. | reverse complement strand
CCCAGGGTCAGAATCAGCAGCCAGCTTGTATCGAGAAGCAGGCTCCATTGCGCCAGGTGAATCTTGGCGCAGGTGTAGGCAGCTGCTTTCTGATGAGCTTCAAGGCTAATGACGTCTTTGAAAGCATGTGGCACCTGCGTCTGGTGGCGGTGAACGTTACGTGCCTGGCGCAGAGTTAACCAGAGTTTGATACCAAGATTGGTAGCGACAAGGGTAACAAATATGAGCGAAATATCAGACATGGATCCCGTGAGTATGGCGATTGACTATGACACAATGTCGCATCTTAAAGCATGATGCAAAAAGGTGTGCGGGTATGACGGTTGATCAGAGACGTTTGGTCTGGCTTGATATGGAAATGACCGGTTTGCAGCCGGATTCGGACACGATTCTGGAACTGGCGATGGTGGTGACCGATGCAGATCTCAACGTGATTGCCGAGTCGGAGGCCTGGGCTGTGCACCAGTCGGATGCGGTATTGGCCGCGATGGATGACTGGAATACCAAAACGCATGGCGACTCGGGCCTGACCGAGCGGGTACGATCATCCGGCATGGATATGCGGGCTGTTGAACTAGCCGCCATTGCTTTTATGCAGGAGTGGCTGCCCAAAGGCGTGAGCCCGATGTGCGGCAACTCGATTGGCCAGGATCGCCGCTTTATGGCGCGCTATATGCCGGAGCTGGAAACCTGGTTCCACTATCGCAATCTGGACGTGAGTACGCTCAAGGAGCTATGCCGCCGTTGGCGCCCGGAACTGGCCAGCCAGATTCAGAAGAAGGGCGCTCACACGGCATTAGCCGATATCCATGAATCGATCGAAGAGCTCCGGTTTTACCGCACCCACTTTATCAAGGCTGTGTAACTACGTCAGGTGCTGGTCTGTAATACAGGGTGTAGCGTTCTGCACGCGTGCCGCGCCGATGGCCAGACCAGACTTTTTCTGCCATCTCCCAGTTTGGCGGACGTTTCACTTCTTGCGTGTTGCCAGGTGTTTCTGTCAGTAGCCAGGAACAAGTTTTGCCCGCCGGGATTGCCGCCCGAGGGATGGGTCTGTTAAGTTGATAACTCAGCGCTGCGCGTGCATCCTCAGATACCTTAAACGAGGCGATACAACCCGGGCCAGAGAGTTGTTTGGCAATCTGGTTACCCATGCGCGTATAGGACATGCCGTGGTCTAGCCAAGGAGACCAAAGCGCAACCACCAGCGCCCAGATCAGTGTGATGCCTGCGAACCAGTGTTGAATCCCGCGGACGGGTGAGCGGGGAATGTTTCGCATCAGAACAAACCAGCCAATCGTGAGCAGGAAGGCGACTGCTGGTTGAACGATGGTGAGCGGGGTTGTGAAACCGGGTTCAAGACGTGTTACGGTTTGTGCCAACGGTTCCGGCCAGCCAAAGTGAATGGCACCCCAACCTAGCCATACAAAACCGGCGGCAATGGTGAAGAGGGTGAGGGTAAATGCATCAAGCATGTTGGCCGCCCCGCGCCGCAGGTGGGTTGCCGAAGCTGTGGCCAACAGTATGATGGGCACGAGTAGAACAAGACTCTTGGATGGGCGTGCTGCGCTCAGAGAAATCTCTACTACGAGAGCTATCAGCATCACAACCAGCGGCACAATGGTTTCCTGGCGCCAGAAAGTGAGGCGCCGTCGCCAAAGCGTCCAGGCAGCAATCGGCCAAGCCGGCCAAGTAGCCCAGGCGATGAGCTTGATGAAGTTCATTGTGTGCGAAGGTATGTCTGCCAGACTGCGTAGTGCCGAAACGGGCCAGATCGCTTCAAGGAGTGCTGATGGGTCAGGGTTACCAAATGCGGCCGCGTGACTGAACCAGGAGAATCCGATCAGCAAGCCCAGCATAAGAGCAACTAGGCTGTTCAGTCTTAGCTTGGGTTTGAATAGGAAGCTGCCCAGCAGCACGACAATGAGCGGTAGGGCAATGCAGAGCCCACCCGATAGCATTGTCACGCCCAGGCCAAGGGCGGCCAACGTTGAGCCTGGCATGACACGTTCAAAACAAATTCTGCTGTTACCCCAGAAAAATAGAGCATAGCCCGCCATGATTGCCAGGTCAGGTTGTGTTTCGTGGACACTGAGCATCAGTCCCGGCGCACTTAAAGCCAGGAATGGAAGAACATGTGCGTCTTCGGCATTCAGTACGCTGCGCGCCGTCTGGTAGAGCGCATAGATCGTTGCGCTTAGCCATAGTAGATTACCGATGCGAGCGGCATCAGGGAGCGTAAGAAAGAAGCTGAATGGCCAGGCAATCAGGGCGTTAACCCAGTAATAGAGCGGGGACTGGTTCCAGGTGTCACCCTGAAAGCTTGGTACAAGCCAGCTACCGCCATTGAGCAGGCTGGCAATGATGCCAAACTGTTCGGCATCATCACCCCGCCATGGATCACGTCCGATTAACCCGGGTAATAGCAGTAATAGCGCAAGACAGAGTGCCACAGGCCATCCCATCAGCAGGGGTTGCCGAGAGTAAGTACTCCAGCGCACTGGAGCGTCTGCTTTGGCGGAGGGCGGTGTGGGTCTCAGATCAAGAAAGGACATAATG
>JBPCSW010000310.1:0-6614 GCA_051006675.1 Fluviibacter sp. | reverse complement strand
GTACGACCCATTGGCCCCTGACGGCCTTCAAAGTTACGGTTCGAGGTCGAAGCACAACGCTCACCCGGTGACAGGCGGTCGGCGTTCATGCCAAGACACATCGAGCAACCCGGCTCGCGCCACTCAAAACCGGCGGCCTTAAAAATCTTGTCCAAGCCTTCTTCTTCGGCCTGACGCTTAACCAGTCCAGAGCCCGGCACCACGAGTGCCAATTTGATATTCGCAGCCACTGAACGGCCACGCACAATGGCAGCGGCCTGACGCAGATCTTCAATGCGCGAATTGGTACACGAACCGATAAAGACCTTATCTACAGCAACACCAGCGATCGGCGTATTTGGATTTAGGCCCATATAGCTCAGCGCGCGTTCCATACCCTCACGCTTGACCGGATCCTGCTCCTTCGCGGGATCGGGAATCATTTCATTGATACCGATCACCATCTCCGGTGATGTACCCCAGGTAACCTGCGGTTGAATCGCGCGGGCATCGAGTTCAACGACCTTGTCAAACTTGGCACCCTCGTCGGTATGCAGCGTACGCCAGTAAGCAACCGCCTTGTCCCAGTCGCTACCCTTCGGCGCGAAGTTACGGCCCTGCACGTAATTGATCGTTGTATCGTCAGCCGCGACCATGCCAGCGCGCGCACCGGCTTCAATGGCCATATTACAGACCGTCATACGACCTTCCATCGACAGTCCACGGATGGCGCTACCAGCGAACTCAATGGCATAGCCCGTACCGCCAGCGGTGCCGATTTTACCTATGATCGCCAGCACGATGTCTTTGGCGCCCACACCTATGCCGACCGGACCTTCTACGCGAATCAGCATCGATTTGGATTTTTTGGAAACCAGGGTCTGAGTCGCCAGCACGTGCTCTACTTCCGAGGTACCGATACCGAAGGCTAGCGCAGCGAAGGCGCCATGCGTCGAGGTATGCGAGTCGCCACAGACAACAGTCATACCGGGCAAGGTTGCACCCTGCTCCGGACCGACCACGTGCACGATGCCCTGACGTACATCTTTAAACGGAAAATAAGCTAGAGCACCATTGGCGCGGATATTGGCATCCAGCGTATCCACCTGCAGACGCGAGATCTCGTCATCAATACAAGCCGTACCTTCGGCCTTTTCCCAGCCATCGGTCGGGGTATTGTGGTCTGCCGTAGCGACCACGGATTCAATGCGCCAGGCTTTGCGGTTAGCCATACGTAGGCCTTCGAATGCCTGCGGGCTGGTGACTTCATGCACCAGATGACGGTCGATATAGATCAGCGCTGTGCCGTCATCTTCCTGACGGACAACGTGGTTTTCCCACAATTTATCGTAAAGTGTTTTTGCCATGGCGAAGTCCGTAGATGCAATGCCGTGCCGAGCACGGCCCAGAGCCGGAAATTATCGCACAAGGCGCGCGCTGTTTGGGGTTTCAGCCTCTACAGTCATGCCCTTGGCAATGCAGAACCAGCCAGCCAAGGCAAAAAACGCACCTAATGTGAACGCCCAGCCTGCGCCCAACGGCTCCCAGACTAGGCCACTGACGATACCGCCAAATAGACCGCCACCGCCGAAAGACAGGCTGGAGTACAACGCCTGGCCCCGGGCATGTATATGTCTTGGAAACCAGGCATTCACTGCAGCGATAGACGAGGCATGATGCACGCCGAAGGTAACGCCATGCAGAGTCTGGGCAATCAGCAACAAAATAAGCGATTCACCGCCCCAGCCGATCATCAAAAAACGTACCACGGCCACGGCATAAGTCGTCAGCAACAATAAGCGCAAGCTGTAACGCTTCATCAGCGGCGCCATCACCATAAAGAGACCGATCTCGACCAATACCCCCAGCGACCAGAGCAAACCGATCATGCCCTTGCTATAACCCAACGCATCCAGATGGATCGAATAAAACACGTAATACACACCATGGGCTGATGACATCAGGAAACAGGCCAATAGCAGCATCCATACCCGGCGCTCACGCATCACCGAACCCAGCGAGGCCATTGCCTCATCAGCCGCTTCGGCCGCTCCTGTGCGCGGTAGATGCAACCCCTCGGGCAGTTTGAACGCCATGATCAGAATGCCGATCAGCACCACAAACACCATAGCGGGCACATCACTAATGGGCAGTTCGTCGAGCAATGCACCGCCAAGCAGCACCGCCACAATAAAACCCACCGAACCCCAGACCCGGATCTGGCTGTAGCGTTGATGTTGCTCACCCAGATGAGCAAAGGTCAAACTCTCTACCAGCGGTAACGAAGCACTCCAGAAAAACGCCATCAGCGTCATCGGAATAAAGAGCTGGATAAAGTGATCGGTGAGAAAGAAACCGGTGAATCCGACACAGGCACAGAGCGCTGATAGACGGACAATATCGACACGCCGACCACGTTTATCCGCCAACCAACCCCAGAAGGTCGGCGCCAGCAAGCGCATAAGCTGCATCTGCGACATCAATAAAGCGATGTCCGCCGCACTCAGGCTCAGGCCTTGCAGATAAAGCGTGAAATACGGCGAAAAAACGCCGATGAACGCGAAATAAAAAAAGTAATAGAGCGACAGCCGCCAATACGGGAGTGGCGCGCCAGTCATCAGAAAGCAGCGCCTAGAGAACGTTCAATGGCTCAGCCACGCGGTGCCGAAGCAGGCACCTGCGGCAAACCCGAATCCACATCGCCGCACTGTGCACGATGACGCAAAGCATGATCCATCAACACAATCGCCATCATGGATTCGGCAATCGGTGTTGCGCGAATCGCCACACAGGGGTCGTGACGGCCGAAGGTCTCAACCATCACTTCTTCGTTACGGATGTTGATGCTACGACGTGGCGTACGGATGCTGGATGTGGGCTTGATGGCGATACGCGCCACGATATCCTGCCCGGTCGTAATACCACCCAGCACGCCACCGGCGTTATTACTCAAGAAACCTTGTGGTGTGATTTCATCGCCGTGTTCGGTACCACGCTGGGCAATCGAATCGAAACCGGCGCCAATTTCCACACCCTTCACCGCATTAATACCCATCAGCGCATGCGCCAGATCGGCATCAAATCGATCATAAACCGGCTCGCCCCAACCCGCAGGCACGCCACGCGCAACAACCGTAATGCCGCCCCCTACCGAATCGCCATCTTTACGCAGTTCATCCATGTAGGTTTCCAACTCGGGCACGATGCTGTTGTTCGGCGCGAAAAACGGGTTCTCGCTGATATCACTGGCCGATACAAAGGGAATCTCGATCGGACCCAGTTGATCCATCCAGCCTTGAATGGTGATGCCGTAACGTTCAAACAACCATTTCCGGGCAACAGCACCCGCCGCAACGCGCACAGCGGTTTCACGGGCCGACGAACGACCACCGCCGCGATAATCGCGAATGCCGTACTTTTGCCAGTAGGTGTAATCAGCATGCCCCGGACGGAACTGCTCGGAGATATTGCCGTAGTCTTTACTACGCTGGTCGGTATTACGGATCAGCAGCCCAATCGGCGCACCCGTGGTCTTACCTTCAAACACACCAGACAGAATCTCCACCGAATCCGGCTCGCGACGTTGCGTTACATGGCGCGATGTACCCGGTTTGCGACGATCCAGTTCTGCCTGAATATCGGCTTCGGTAATCGCCAGCCCCGGCGGACAGCCATCCACCACACAACCAATGGCTGGGCCATGGGATTCGCCAAACGAGGTGACTGTAAACAGGGTACCGATCGTATTTCCGGACATAGTGTCTGATTTTTCTGAAATTTTTGTGAAATTTCTGGCGGCAAAACACCTGAATTGCGCCTGAATTTGCACAAATTCTAGCACGCACTGGGCTTATTCCCTGTGCCGACAAGGCTTTGCCTATGTTGTCATGCAACAAACATATTAACGACGCACCCGGCACAGACATCCGCACGCGCAACCCGCAACTTTAGATGGTTTAGACCGAGAAAATTATTTTCAGACAGGTAAATCAAGGGCTTCCGAGAAGTCGAACGCGCAACCCCTTGACAGGACTCGCTTTGGTGAAAAACACTATATCTAGAGAAAAGTTTGAACTTGAACACTAGATGTAGTAAATTTCATCCATACCAAATTCCCGCATTTCCCGAATATAAAACTGTTACGGACACAACCATGACAACCGAGACAAACACCCAACTGACCGCCGCTACGGCTCGCGCCGATCTTCCACCTCAGGAAATCTGTACCGAGGTTCTGGTAGAAAAATACGCCAAGGGCAAAGAACAATCGATCCAGGAGGTGCGTGCCCGCGTTGCCCGCGCCCTGGCCAATGTTGAAGATGAAAAGCACCGTGCCAAGTGGGAAAGCAAGTTCCTATGGGCGCAGGAAAACGGCTTCGTGCCCGCAGGTCGTATTAACTCGGCTGCCGGTACGGATCTGCAGGCCACGCTGATCAACTGTTTCGTTCAGCCAGTTGGTGACTCGGTGGTTGAAACCGTCAATGGTCGCCCTGGCATTTACACGGCGCTGGCCGAAGCCGCTGAAACCATGCGTCGCGGTGGCGGTGTCGGTTACGACTTCTCGTCGATCCGCCCACAAGGTGCCCGTGTTAAAGGCACCCACTCTCGCGCTTCGGGTCCCGTCTCGTACATGCGTGTCTTCGACCGCTCGTGCGAAACCGTGGAATCGGCCGGTGCCCGCCGTGGTGCACAGATGGGTGTCATGCGCTGTGACCATCCGGATATCGAGCTGTTCATTCACGCCAAAGACAAAGGTGATCTGACCAACTTCAACATCTCAATCGGTGTAACTGACCCGTTCATGAAGGCTGTTGAAGCGGATGAAACTATTGAGTTGGTGCACGTTGCCGAACCGAACGAAGACATCCTGGCCGAAGGCGCTTACCAGCGCGAAGACGGCCTGTGGGTCTACCGCAAGGTGCACGCCCGTGATCTGTGGGATCAGGTCATGCAGTCCACCTATGACCATGCAGAGCCGGGCATTCTGTTCCTGGATCGCATGAACAAGGACAACAACCTTAACTACTGCGAACTGATCGAAGCCACAAACCCCTGTGCCGAACAACCGCTGCCACCATACGGCTGCTGCTGTCTGGGTTCGATCGACCTCACCCACTTCGTGAGCGATCCATTTGGTGAGAAGGCCAGCTTCGATTTCGCTGCTTTCGGCGAAGTCGTTAAAGTCTCGACCCGCATGCTGGACAACGTACTGGATGCCACCCACTGGCCACTGGCGAATCAGCAACAGGAAGCCATGAATAAGCGCCGCGTCGGCCTCGGCTTCACCGGTCTGGGCGATGCCCTGTACATGCTGAAGCTGCGTTACGACTCGCAAGAAGCGCTGGCTATGGCCTCGAAGATTTCGGAATTCATGCGTGATACCGCGTATCTGACCTCGGTCGATCTGGCCAAAGAGCGTGGTGCATTCCCACTGTTCAATGCCGAGCTGTATCTGTCAGGTGGTAACTTTGCTTCGCGTCTGTCGAACGAGGTCAAGGCAGAAATCCGCAAGCACGGCCTGCGTAACTCGCACCTGCTGTCGATTGCACCAACCGGCACCATCTCGCTGGCCTTTGCCGACAACGCCTCGAATGGTATCGAACCGGCCTTCTCGTGGACCTACACCCGTAAGAAGCGCATGGCCGATGGCACCATCAAAGAGTACTCGGTCGAAGATCACGCCTGGCGTCTATATCGTCACATGGGCGGCGATGTCAACAACCTGCCAGACTACTTTGTGACAGCACTGGAACTTTCGGCCAAGGCCCACAAAGACATGGTGGCAGCCGTTGCCCCGTACATCGACACCTCGATCTCGAAGACGGTTAACGTACCGGCTGACTACCCCTATGAAGAATTCCAGGATCTGTACATGCAAGCCTGGAAGGCAGGCCTGAAGGGTCTGGCCACTTACCGTCCAAACAGCGTACTGGGTTCCGTCCTGTCGGTGGATACACCGAAGCAGGAAGAAGCGCAGAAACAGCCACAAGATTTTGTGACCAACGATGCCAACCGTCGTCTGCACATCAAGGATCTGCCGGCACCTGTGCTCTCTTCGCTGCGCTGGCCAAACCGCCCGAACCTGCCTGAAGGCAACCTGGCCTGGACCTACATGATCGACGGTCCGTTCGGTAAGTTCGCCCTCTTCGTCGGTCACGTTGAACAGGAAGCCAAAAACTGGCCATTCGAAGTCTGGGTCAACGGCCCGGATCAACCGCGCGGCCTGGGCGCTGTTGCCAAGACCCTGTCGATGGACATGCGCGCCAACGACCCGGCCTGGCTGAAGCTGAAGCTGGATTCGCTTTCGAACACCCCGTCTGCCGGTGAGTCGTTCGACATGGCCTTCCCACCGAACGGCGAGCGTCAGCTGATGTCGTCGTCGGTTTCGGCTTTTGCACAACTTGTGCGCTTCCGTGTTGAGCAACTGGGCTGGTTCAAGCAAGACCTGCCAACCCCGGTGTTCGATGCCCTGATGAGCGCCAAGGAACCGAAGACCGGTACCGATGGCACCCTATCGTGGACTGTCGACATCTACAACCCGAACACCGGTGAAGATTTCGTACTGGGTCTGAAGGAAATCACCCTGCCGGATGGCGTCAGCCGCCCGTACTCGATGTGGCTGTCGGGCAACTACC
>JBPCSW010000309.1:0-7830 GCA_051006675.1 Fluviibacter sp. | reverse complement strand
ACGATCTTGGTGGCGGCTTCGGCCATGGAATCGGCAGAGATAATCGGCAGGCCCGAATCCTTGAGGATCTGCTTGCCCAGATCTTCGTTGGTGCCCTTCATGCGGACAACCAGTGGTACCGACAGGTTCACTTCCTTGGCTGCTCCAACCACACCGGTAGCGAGTGTGTCGCAACGCATGATGCCGCCGAAGATGTTGACCAGAATGCCCTTGACCTTCGGGTTCTTGAGCATGATCTTGAAAGCTTCGGTCACTTTCTCAGTCGTGGCACCGCCGCCGACGTCGAGGAAGTTGGCTGGCTCAGCGCCGAACAGCTTGATGGTGTCCATGGTAGCCATGGCCAGACCAGCACCGTTCACCAGACAGCCGATATTGCCGTCGAGCGAGATGTAGGCCAGATCGAACTTCGATGCTTCGACTTCGTCGGCATCTTCTTCGTCCAGATCGCGCATCGCAACGATCTCTTCCTGACGGTACAGGCTGTTCGAGTCAAAGTTGAACTTGGCATCCAGTGCCTTAACCGTGCCGTCACCTTCGTGAATCAGCGGGTTGATTTCGGCCAGCGATGCATCGGTTTCCATATAGCAGGTGTACAGCTTCTTGAGCGTATCAACACACTGTGGAATCGAAGCTTCGTTCATGCCCATGCCCTTAGCCAGCTTCTGTGCTTGCTCGTCGGTCAGACCCACCAGTGGGTTGATGAACACGGTAACGATCTTTTCAGGCGTCTTGTGCGCAACTTCTTCAATGTCCATGCCGCCTTCGTACGAGGCCATCATGGCAACACTTTGGGTGGCACGATCGGTCAGCGCAGCAACATAGTATTCGTGCTGGATGTCGGCGCCTTCTTCGATCAGCAGGTGACGAACCTTCTGGCCTTCTGGGCCAGTTTGGTGTGTAACCAGTTGCATGCCGAGGATGTCGTTGGCGTATTGACGCACTTCGTCGAGCGACTTAGCCACTTTAACGCCGCCACCCTTACCGCGACCACCTGCGTGAATCTGAGCCTTAACAACCCAAACTTTACCGCCGAGGGTTTCTGCTGCCTTCACAGCGTCATCAACGCTGGTGCAGTGAATACCGAGCGGAACGGTTACGCCGAATTTCTTCAGGAGTTGTTTACCCTGATATTCGTGAATTTTCATGCGCTTTCCTTGCCTTATAAGGTTACGAATTTCGAACGGATTGTCCCCCACCCGCTCGAATCTGAACGTATGCGCCGAAACAGGATACAAAGCTCAGTCCATGAGGACCTATGCCAGCGACACCCCGATCGGATACGAAGATTCTAGCACGCAGCCAGCAAAGCGCGCGCCCTAAAATTCATAATTATGGACACAATCAAAAGATTGAAAATGTCCGTGGCGTGGGCTTTCAGACCGGGCTATCGACTTCCAGATAGCGCACATCAATGCCGAATTGATCCTCTAGCCGCAGTCCCAGCGCCTGCACACCAAAACGCTCGGTGGCATGATGCCCCGCAGCAAAGTAGGCAACCCCTGTTTCCCTGGCCAGATGCACCATCGGTTCTGAGACCTCACCCGTTATGAAGGCATCCGCGCCTGCCGCGATAGCTGCCTCGAAATAACTCTGCGCCCCACCGGTACACCAGGCAGGCCGACAGACCGGCTGATCACCCGATTTAGCGAGAACAAAGGGGACACGCCCCAAGGCTTTTTCAAGATCGGCGGTTAATGTATCTACTGTGATATCGGTTTCTGGGATACTCAGGCACCCCAATCCCTGCTCGCCAAACGTACTAGTCTGTGTCCAACCAAGCGCCCTGGCCAGACCGGCATTGTTTCCCAATGTCGGATGGGCATCCAGCGGCAGATGATAGGCATACAGATTGATATCATTGGCCAACAAGGTTTTAAGCCGATTTCGTTTGATGCCTGTTACTGCGCCACTCTCGCCCCGCCAGAACCAGCCATGATGCACCAGAATGGCATCCGCCTGCTCAGCAACAGCCAGATCGAGCAGGGCCTGATTGGCAGTCACACCACACACCAGACGGCGAATATCTACACGGCCTTCCACTTGCAAACCGTTTGGGCAATAATCCTTAAAACCCTCCGGTTTGAGCAATTCACTCAGATACTGCGTCAGCACATCACGATTGACCTGGCTCATGCGGCGTTCCTTTAAATACCAATTCCGCGATCATACGCGACGATTCCAGGAGTTTTAAGCATGTGCCAGCTACTCGGCATGAGCTGTAACGTACCCACCGATATCTGTTTTTCCTTTAGCGGTTTTTCTCGCCGCGGCGGTGGCACGGATGTGCACAAGGATGGCTGGGGTATTGGCTTCTTCGAGGGTGAGGATGGGCGTGGCTGTCGGGTGTTTCTGGACCCCTCCCCATCAACCGATTCGCCGCTGGCGGCCTTGGTAAAGGACTACCCGATTCAATCGATGAATGTGGTGGCCCATATCCGCAAGGCCACGCAAGGCGATATTTGTCTACAGAACACCCACCCTTTTCAGCGTGAGCTGTAGGGGCGCTACTGGGTCTTTGCTCATAACGGCAACCTGATTGATTTTAATCCTGAGCTTTCTGGTCGTTACCTGCCCGTAGGCAACACCGATAGTGAACGGGCTTTCTGCTTCCTATTGGATACGCTGGCTCAGCGTTTTGGTGCAACTGCCCCGAGCTACGAACACCTCATGGATACCATGGCTGAGGTCGCTGCCGTGCTACGCGCACACGGACCGGCTAATTTCTTACTCTCCAATGGTCGCTGGCTCATCGCCCACTGCTCAACAGACCTGCATTACATTGTGCGGCGCGCACCTTTTAATCAGGCGCATCTGAAGGACGAAGATGTCAGTATTGACTTCAACGAAGTGACCTCTGAAACGGACTGCGTCACGGTAATTGCAACAACCCCGCTCACCGATAATGAACAATGGACACGGATCGACCCCGGTACCCTCATTCTGTTTCGTGGTGGCGAACCGGTTGAAACCCGGCAACTAAATCAGGCGACCTGATCAGGCTCGCTAGCTGCGTTTACTTTGACCACTGGCGTAACAAACTGCGCCAATACAATGCCCAGCTCATAAAGCAACCAGAGTGGCACAGCCAGCAACACCTGCGACATGATGTCGGGTGGCGTGAAGATAGCACCGATGATAAAGGCACCCACGATCACATAGGGGCGCCAAGCGCGTAGTTTCTCCAGAGAGACGATGCCCATGCGGACGAGCACGATCACCACCACGGGTACTTCAAAAGTAAAACCAAATGCCAGGAACGTGGTCAGCACGAACGACAGATATTTATCAATATCGGTCATCCAGGCCACGCCTTCAGGTGCCACGGCGACCATAAAACCAAACACTGACGGAAATACGACAAAATAGGCAAAGGCCATGCCTGCGGCAAACAATCCAATCGATGCCAACATCAATGGCACTGCCAGAGACCGCTCATGCTGATAGAGACCCGGCGCAATAAACGCCCACACCTGCCAGAGCACTACCGGCAGCGATACCAGAAATGCCAGCATCAACGTGACTTTAACGGGAACAAGAACAACACCGACAACGTCGGTCGCAATCATCTGACCGCCCTGCGGAAGCGCAGCGATCATCGGCTCCGCCAGCATCGCATACCATTCTCGTGACCAGGGAAACAGCGCAATAAACACGACCAGGATTGCTAAGGCTGCCCGAATAAGGCGTGTACGTAGCTCGACCAAGTGCTCGATCAAGGTGCACTGCAATCCTTCGGCCGCGGGTGCTTCATCTTCAGGTGGTGGCCCAGCCAGCTCCGGAGAGCGCTTTTTTAAGAACTTGGGCAGAGGGAAACGGGGTAATGGCATTGGGATCAGAACAGCGACAACTGGTCTTCTTTAGGTTTTGGGTCAGTAGGCACATCTGTTGCCGTAGCCTGCGCAGAAACAGACTTAGACTTCTTAACCAGCGCGGGTTTTTCATCGACTGAAAGCGCTGCCGTCAGGTCTGACTGATGTTTTTGAGTTTCCTGTTGCAGGGTCGTTTCTACGGCACGCATCGATTCCTGCATCGATTGGACTGTGGTTTCCATCTCATGCTGAAGACGCTTGATCTCTTCAAACTCAACTTCCCGGTTGAAGTCCCGTTTGATGTCGTTCACATAACGCTGCAAACGGCCAGCATAGCGACCCACATTGCGGGCAACACCAGGCAGCCGCTCCGGGCCGATGACGACAAGAGCCACCACGGCCACGAGCAGAATTTCAGAAAATCCAATATCGAACATGATTCAATCAGTGAGGACATGGCTCAAAAACAAACCCGCGCCAATCTGTTGCCAGCGGCGCGGGTCTGCTCGATGAGCATTAACCCTTCGTCTGTTCGCCTTCGATAGTACGAACAGCCGTAGGCTGTGCGGCCGGTGTCGTCTCGGCTTGAGCAACGGCAGGCTTAGCAACATCTGCCTCACCCTCTTTGAGCCCATCCTTGAAACCCTTGACGGCGCCACCAAGATCCTGGCCCACATTACGCAGTTTTTTGGTACCGAAGATCAGCAGAATGATGACGAGCACGATGAGCCAGTGCCAAATGCTAAAGGAACCCATGTTATATCTCCGAAATAGTTCTAATAATGATGGTTAATCAAGACGCTTGAGCATCGGGCCGACCGGCTGATCACCGCCGACGATGTGGGCGTGCAAATGCGGCACTTCCTGGCAACCGATCTCACCATTGTTGATGATGACACGGAAACCGCCCGAACTACCAGCTTCGGTCGCCAATTGATTGGCAACCGCCAACAAACGACCCAGCGCGGGTTCATCCGAGGGGGTCGCATCTTGCAATGAAACCAGGTGGTGCTTGGGAATCACCAGAATATGCACCGGCCGCTGCGGGTGAATGTCATGGAAGGCGAAGACGAGTTCGTCTTCATAGACTTTTTTCGACGGGATATCACCGGCAACGATTTTGCAGAAAATGCAGTTCTGACTCATAAATGGACTCCGATGAAGGATTAGGCCTTGCGCGAACGTTTTTCGTCGATACCAGAAATACCTTCACGGCGATGCATTTCCTGCAGAATATCTTCTGCAGACATATCGAAAAACGCCATCAGCACCAGCACGTGATAAACCACATCCGTTGCTTCGTTAACGATATGCAGACGTTTGCCATCTTTGGCCGCCATGATCAGCTCTGCCGATTCTTCCCCAATTTTCTTGAGAATCGCATCGGGACCTTTGGCAAACAACGACGCTGTGTAAGAAGTCGACGGGTCGGCATTACGGCGTGCAGCCAACGTTTCACTCAAACGATTGAGAACTTCAAGAGTGCCAGCTTTCATTGATACATCTCCTTCGGATCACGCAACACAGGTTCGACAGCATGCCATTGCTCACCGATCAGCGAATAAAAGAAACAGGACTGACGACCTGTATGGCAGGCGATACCCCCCTGCTGCTCAACAAGTAATAGTACCGCGTCACCATCACAGTCCGTCCGGAGTGCACGAACCAATTGTTCATGTCCGGATTCTTCGCCCTTACGCCAGAGCTTCTGGCGTGACCGAGACCAGTAGACAGCCTTGCCGCTCTCTACAGTAAGCTGTAGCGACTCTCGATTCATCCATGCCTGCATCAATACCCCCCCAGAATCGATATCCTGAGCGATGGCTGCAATCAGTCCATCTTCATTAAACCGGAGGGCATCCAGCCAGTTCAATTCCGGGTTGAGATCTTTGCTCATGGCTTTACAACCGGACTGGTATACCGCGTTCTTTCATGAAGGCCTTGGCCTCCTGAACGGTATGCTGTCCAAAATGGAAAATTGAGGCTGCTAACACGGCCGATGCATGACCTTCGCTGACCCCATCGGCCAGGTGTGCCAGATTACCCACGCCGCCACTGGCAATCACAGGCACAGGCACGGCATCTGATACTGCTCGTGTTAAGGCCAGATCAAATCCTTCACAGGTACCATCGCGATCCATGCTGGTCAGCAGAATTTCACCGGCACCGTAGTCGGCCATTTTGCTGGCCCAGGCAACCACATCCAGCCCGGTGGCTTTACGGCCGCCATGAGTAAACACCTCCCAACGGCCCGGGGCAACCTGCTTGGCATCAATCGCCACGACAATACACTGTGAACCGACTTTGTCAGAGGCTTCACGCACCAGTTCCGGACGGTCTACTGCAGCGGTATTAATCGAAACTTTATCGGCACCCGCATGCAGCAAACGACGGACGTCTGCTACCTGGCGAACTCCGCCACCTACGGTGAGCGGAATAAATACCTGAGCGGCACAGGCTTCAACCACTTCAAGAATAATGTCGCGCTGATCTGAGCTGGCCGTGATGTCGAGAAAGGTAATCTCATCCGCACCCTGCGCGTCATAACGGCGGGCAATTTCTATCGGATCTCCGGCGTCACGCAGGCCCACGAAATTGGTGCCTTTAACAACGCGGCCTGCCGTCACATCCAGGCAGGGAATAATCCGTTTCGCTAGCATCGCTTAACGCTCGTTACCCAGACCGGCAGCTTGGGCGAAACGATCTGCTTCAGCCTGTGCCGCACCCAGATCGAGCGAGCCATCATAAATGGCACGGCCGGCGATAACGCCCGTTACGCCGTCTTCTTCTACGGCACACAGCGAGGTGATATCCGCCATATTGGTCAGGCCGCCCGATGCAATGACTGGGATCTTCAAGGCCTGGGCCAGCTTCTGTGTCGACTCAACGTTGATACCCGTCAACATGCCATCGCGGCCGATGTCGGTGTAGATGATGCTTTCGACACCATAGTCTTCAAATTTCTGGGCCAGATCAATGACATCATGGCCGGTAATCTTGGACCAGCCATCAACCGCGACTTTGCCATCTTTGGCGTCCAGGCCAACGATGATGTGCCCTGGAAACGCCGTACAGGCATCTTGCAGAAAACCGGGCGTCTTAACAGCAGCGGTACCGATAATCACATAGCTGATACCAAGGTCCAGATAGCGCTCGATGGTATCGAGGTCACGAATGCCACCGCCCAATTGCACGGGGATACGACCATCGACCACTTCGAGAATGCTGCGCACGGCATCGTCATTGACCGGTTTACCGGCAAATGCACCGTTCAAATCGACCAGATGCAAACGGCGCGCACCTTGATCCAGCCAGGTCTTAGCCTGTGCCGCCGGGCTGTTATTGAAGACCGTGGCGTCTTCCATCAGCCCCTGTTTGAGGCGTACACATTGTCCGTCTTTAAGGTCAATCGCAGGAATGATCAGCATGATGTTATTGGATTCCAACCAACGAAATTACGAAGTAATTGCAAACCATCGCGCGCACTCTTTTCCGGGTGGCACTGAATGGCAAAAATATTATCGCGCGCTACGGCGGTGGTAAATGAGTGCCCGTAGTCGGTTTGCCCAACCACTATACCGGCATCATCCGGTACCACATGGTAGCTGTGCACGAAATAGAAAAACGATTGATCGGCAATGCCATCCCAGAGCGCATGCGGCCGACTCTGAGCAACCTGATTCCAACCCATGTGTGGCACCTTCAGACGCAGGCCATCATTGCCTTTAAGGTCCGCCGCAAAGCGCTTCACTTGACCAGACAGAATGCCCAAACCAGCAGCGTCACCCTCTTCACTATGGTCAAACAACATCTGCAAGCCAATGCAGATGCCAAGAAAAGGTTTACTGGCAGCAGCGTCAATCACAGCCTGGCGCAGATTACGGGCATCTAGTTCGGCCATGCAGTCACGCATGGCACCCTGACCGGGAAACACAACCCGGTCAGCGGTTTCAATCAGATCGGGTGTTGAAGCCAGAACAACCTCAGCCTCGCGCGCAACATGGCGCAAGGCCTGCTCGAC